>NVSL01000114.1 GCA_002401215.1 Flavobacteriaceae bacterium
AAATCAAATGGAAAATGAAACTATAAAATCAATAACTAGTAATCATCATTATTTAAAAGCTTTCAATACGGCATTTATTAACTAATTTGGTAKWAMTYWTCAWWRNTTYWRMMRYTTTMAATWYNGNAYTTMKYWNCTRMTWYNGTMTAAYTTTTYAAAGCTTCTGCYATTTTAAATTTGACTTCGCTCTGCTACGTCTAATTTTTCAAAGCTTCTGCTCCTCCAACAATTTCTAAAATTTCATTTGTAATTGCTGCTTGACGTGCTTTGTTATACGTTAATAATAAGTCATCACGTAACTCAGCTGCATTGTCTGTAGCCTTGTGCATCGCTGTCATACGCGCTCCGTGTTCTGATGCATACGAATCGCGAACTGCTTTGTACAATTGTGTTTTTAATGATCTCGGAATCAACTCTAAAACAATTTTTTCTTTATTTGGTTCAAAGATATAATCAGTATTATCTGCTTCTCCTTCTATTTTTTCAATTGGTAAAAACTCTTCTGTTTGTACTATTTGTGTTGCAGCATTTTTAAATTGATTGTAGATGATTTCTACTTTATCGTAAGCTCCATCAACATATAAATCCATTATTTGTTGCGCGATTACAGCAACATTATCAAAAGTTAAATCGTCAAAAACTTCTGATTTATTTTCGATAACAGTAAAATGTTTAGACAATAAATCATTTCCTTTTTTACCAATTGCATAAATGTCAACTTCTTTACCTTTGTATGCAGCAGCGGCATGTTTGATTGTTCCTTTAATTACAGACGAATTAAAGCCACCACACAAACCTCTGTTAGATGTAATTGCAACAAGTAATACTTTCGAAATTTCGCGTTGTTCAGAAAATGCACCTCCTGCATCGGCATCTAAAGTAGCGCTTAAACTTTGTAAAAGTTGCGTTAATTTATTTGCATACGGACGCATTTGAGTAATTGCATCCTGCGCTTTTTTCAACTTTGCAGCCGATACCATTTTCATGGCACTAGTAATCTGCATCGTAGATCCGATGGATGTAATTCTGTTACGTATTTCTTTTAAATTTGCCATTTACTTAAGTTTGCAGTATTCAGTTTTTCAGTATTCAGTCAAATTTACTACTGACTGTGACTGAGAACTGAAGACTAATTACTCTAATTAACTATACTGTGCTGAAATTTCTTTAGCTGCTTTTGCTAAAATATCAGTAACCTCATCAGTTAATTTTCCTGATTTTAAAATATCTAATGCATCTCTATGTGTTGCATTTAAATACTCTAAATAGTTTGCTTCAAATTCTTTTACTTTTTCTACAGGAACATCTTTTAACAAGTTTTTAGATCCTGCATAAATTATTGCAATTTGATCTTCAACACTTAACGGACTTGCTTGTCCTTGTTTTAAGATTTCAACATTACGTTGACCTTTTGAAATTACATTCATTGTAGCGGCATCTAAATCAGAACCAAATTTAGCAAATGCCTCTAACTCGCGGTATTGTGCTTGATCTAATTTTAAGGTACCTGATACTTTCTTCATCGATTTAATCTGAGCGTTACCACCCACACGAGATACMGAAATACCTACGTTAATTGCTGGACGAAYMCCTGMGTTAAATAAATCTGAYTCTAAGAAAATYTGWCCATCMGTAATMGAAATTACRTTGGTTGGRATRTAKGCWGAWACATCTCCTGCTTGYGTTTCAATAATTGGCAATGCWGTTAATGAWCCRCCWCCTTTTAYKWTNTCCTTTTAAAGAAGCAGGAACATCATTCATATCTTTTGCAATGTTATCATCAACAATAACTCTTGCAGCTCGTTCTAATAATCTTGAGTGTAAATAAAATACATCACCAGGGTATGCTTCACGTCCCGGAGGTCTTCTTAATAATAAAGATATTTCACGATACGCAACTGCTTGTTTAGATAAATCATCATAAACAATTAATGCTGGCCTACCAGTATCTCTAAAATATTCTCCAATTGCAGCACCTGCAAACGGAGCATATACTTGCATTGCAGCAGGGTCTGATGCATTTGCAGCAACAACCGTTGTATAAGCCATTGCTCCTTTTTCTTCAAATAAAGCTACAATACCTGCAACTGTAGATGCTTTTTGACCGATGGCAACATAGATACAATAAACAGGTTTCCCTGCATCGTAAAATTCTTTTTGGTTGATAATCGTATCAATAGCAACAGTAGATTTTCCAGTTTGTCTATCTCCAATAATCAACTCACGTTGACCTCTCCCAATAGGAATCATCGCATCAACAGCTTTCAATCCTGTTTGCATTGGCTCAGTTACTGGCTCTCTAAATATAACACCCGGAGCTTTACGCTCTAAAGGCATTTCGAAAGTTTCGCCTACAATTGGTCCTTTACCATCAATTGGCTCTCCTAAAGTATTAACAACACGACCAACAACTCCTTCACCAACATTTAATGAAGCAATACGCTCAGTACGTTTTACAGTAGATCCTTCTTTAATCTCAGTTGTTGCTCCTAAAAGCACCACCCCAACATTGTCTTCTTCAAGGTTCAATACGATACCTTCCAATCCGTTTTCGAATTGAACAAGCTCACCATATTGTGCATTTGCCAATCCGTAGATACGTGCAATACCATCACCTATTTGTAATACTGATCCTACTTCGTCAAGAGATGCACTTCCGTCAAATCCTGCTAATTGTTGCTTTAAAATTGCTGATACTTCAGCTGGTTTTATTGCTGCCATTTTATTTGTTTTTTAAAACTAAAATTCTGTACTCTTAAATTATGCGCTAAACTGTCTTTTTAAAACACTTAGCTTATTTGCAATACTTGCGTCGTATTGAATATCACCAACACGTAAAATAAATCCACCAATAATATCAGGATTTACAACGCTATTTAACAATGCTTCTTTTCCTGTTAATTCTTTAACTTTTGCTAAAACTTGTTTGTTTAAAGCGTCGGTTAATGGAACGGCTGTTGTAACAACTGCATTTTCTTTCCCCATTAAAGAATCGTACAAAGAAATATATTGTGATGCAACACTCTCAAAATCTGCCAATCTTTTATTTTCAATTAAAAGGTCGATTAGCTTTGTAGAGATTGCATTGATCTTGTCTTTGAAAATTGCCAACAAAGCATTTTTCTTTACTTCAGATTTTATGAGCGTACTCTCTAAAACCATTTGTAACTCATCACTATCTGCAATGGTGCCTGCAATTAATTGCATGTTAGCATAGGTTTCTTCAGAGATTTTTTGATCTTCTGATAAACTCAACACTGCTTTTGCGTATCTTAATGCTGCTCTGTTATTACTCATTTCTAATGAATTAGTTGATGGTAACTTCTTTTAATAATTGTGCAACCAATGCTGATTGCTCCTTATCATTTGCCAATTCTTTACGAATCACTTTTTCTGCAATTCCTACGGATAATTCTGCAACCTGAGTTTTAAGTTCGCTAATTGCTTTTTGTTTTTCTGATTGAATTGCATCTTGCGCTGCTTCTAAAATTTTAGTTGCCTCAGCTTTCGCTTCGTCTTTTGCCTCCGTCAGCATCGACTCTTTAATAGTGCGTGCATCCTTCATCATCTCATCACGTTCTGCTCTTGCTTCTTTTAAGATACGCTCATTATCTGCTTGGATATTTTGCATTTCTTTTTTTGCATTTTCTGCTGATGTCAATGCATCTTTAATTCCATTTTCTCTATCATCAAGTGCTGAAAGAATAGGTTTCCAAGCAAACTTTCTTAATAATAAAAGCAACAACAAAAAAAGTGTCATTTGCCAAAAGAACAGTCCAAAAGAGAAATCGTTTATTAACTTTTCCATCGATTATATTTTAAATATTTTTTTNAATTTTAATTAAACAACAATTGCAACCAACCGTTGCAATTGTTGTTTTGGCTTGTTGTTAAACTGCAAATAATGCAGCGAAACCAATACCTTCAATTAGCGCTGCTGCGATCAACATTGCTGTTTGAATTTTTCCGTAAGCTTCTGGCTGACGAGCGATAGCGTCCATTGCTGAACCACCAATTCTACCGATACCGATACCGGCACCAATTACTACTAAACCTGCTCCTACGATTGCTGGAATTTCCATAATATATATAATTAAAAATTAAACATTCAAATTAATGTGCTTCATCATGCTCTTCAACAGCAAAGCCAAAATATAAGGCTGATAACATGGTGAAGATATATGCTTGTAATAAAGCTACTAAAAGTTCTATCAAAGAAATGGCAAAGGATAACACGAATGTTAAACTACTACCAATCCAATTTTGGAACACAAATATTAAACCTATCAAACTCATCAAAACAATGTGTCCTGCCATAATGTTTGCGTACAAACGAATCATTAAAGCAAAAGGTTTAATAATTACTCCTAATAATTCTATAGGAGCTAATATTATTTTCATTGGTACCGGAACCCCTGGCATCCAAAAGATATGTTTCCAGTAATTTTTATTTCCTGAAAATTGTGTGATTAAAAATGTGATGATTGCCAATGCAAAAGTAACTGCGATGTTACCTGTTACATTCACTCCTAATGGAGTCAATCCAAATAAATTTAAGAACCATACAAAGAAAAATACGGTTAATAAATAAGGCATGTATTTTCTGTATCTCTTTTCGCCGATATTCGGAATCGCAATTTCGTCTCTAATATATAAGATGATCGGTTCTAAGAATCTACCTGCACCAGTTACGATTGGTCCTTTCTTAAATGATTTTGCCATACCTACAAAAGCCAACCACATTAAAAGTCCTGTAATAAAAATCATCAATACACTTTTTGTGATTGAAAAATCTAAAGGTTTTGCATTTGTTGGGTGATGATGATCAATTGCCCCGCACGGTGAATTGGATCACCGGACCGTCGCGTACGGCGGACATTGAACAAACCATGTTATTGGGCGCGCATGGTCCGCGAAAATTTGTTATCTTGCTGATCGATGACCAAAAAACGAACCCGTAAAAAGAAAGCCGAGACGCCCGCCGAAGACGCGGCGTTGTGGACCGCCGTGACCAAAACGGTTGATCCGTTGCCGGGTCGTGATGTCCCACCGGATAAAATTGATGCAAAGCCGCTCCCGCCTAAATATGCGTTGATCCGTCGACGTGAAACCGTGCCGATGATTCCGAAGGCCCCGTTACCGGAATTAAGCCATGGAAATCAGCCGGGCCTGGA
>NVSL01000008.1 GCA_002401215.1 Flavobacteriaceae bacterium
CTTCTTCATCTTCCTCTTCAACAGGGGCTTCTTCGTCTTGAGCCGCGCTGCTACGAATACCAGCAGGCATTGGCACAGTATCTGGCAAATCTTTTTTCAAAGCGTCTTTGACCAAGATGTAGCCACCTTTTGATCCAGGAATTGCACCTTTGACCATAATAATGCCACGCTCAGCATCTGTAGATATAACTGCAATGGTAAATATGTATCACATGGTTGAAGTTGGTGCTTCTTATAGATGGGATGATTCTATAAGTGGGTTCGCGCTTGTAAGAGCTGCTGATTGGATTCAATTTGGTTATTCTTACGGAGCTACAACATCTGCATTAAATACTTATTCTGGAGGAACACACGAAATAATGTTGCGATTTAGATTTAACGCAAGTAAATAATCTAATTAAATATCAAAACTTTAAGAGCCAACAAATGTTGGCTCTTTCTTTTTGTTAAAGCATTATTATTTAAAACCTTATTCGTTTTTTAGCACAAATTACAATCTGGGTTTTTATCAATCAGGACTAANCAATCCCTATTTTTYTTAACGATAAATTATGAATCTTAAAAAAAAGATGTATTTTGCACTATTGATAATTAATTAAACCCATTTTTATGAAAAAATTACTGTACGCTATTGTGGTGTTGTGTACTACAACTCTCATGGCTCAAACAACAATTACAGGAACTGTTACTGATGAAGGAACAGGACAACCAATCCCTGGAGCGAATATAAAGGTTGTAGGAAAATCATTAGGTACATCTGCCGACTTTGACGGAAAATTTACTTTAACCGTTTCGCAAGACCCTCCTTTTGTTATCGGAGTTTCCCTGATAGGATATGCCTCTTCGAATGTAGAAATCACATCAAACAATCAAGTTGTGGATGTAGCGTTAGTTGAACTTGCAACCTCTTTAGATGAAGTAGTCGTCTCTGCTTCTAGAACGCCAGAACGAATTATGGAGTCGCCAGTAACCATTGAAAGGATGGATGCAAGAGCTGTAAAAAATACTTCTTCTCCAACTTTTTATGATGGATTACAAAACCTAAAAGGTGTTGATATGAACACCAACAGTTTAACCTATAAAAGTATAAATACACGTGGTTTTGCAACATTTGCAAACACTCGTTTTATGCAATTGGTTGATGGTATGGACAACTCATCACCTGCCTTAAATTTTGCTTTAGGAAATTTATTAGGGATGAATGAACTAGATGTAAACACGGTTGAAATCTTACCAGGAGCTGCGTCAGCACTGTATGGTGCAAATGCATTTAATGGTATCATGTTTATGACTAGTAAAAGCCCTTTTGAACATCAAGGGTGGACAATGTATGGAAAAACTGGATTGACATCATCAAAAGATGCTGGTGATAATAATTTTTACGATTTCGGATTTAGAGGGGCTTGGGCATTTAGCGATAAATTTGCTGCAAAAGCATCTTTCTCTTTTCTAAAAGGTACCGAATGGTATGCGACAGATTATCAAGATTATAACCATGTTAGTAGTCAAGCAGGTTTACCGACACCAATCAACCCAGAAACAGGTCAAGTTACTTTTGATAGGTTAAATGTTTATGGTGATGAGGTTGCTGTAAATATTAATGATGTTGCTTTGTCTTTAGAAGCTATGGGGTTAATTCCTGGAGGATCTTCTAACTTAATTCCAAGCGADAAAGTTAGTAGAACTGGTTATAAAGAAGTTGATTTAACAAATTATGATGCGCAAAGTGTAAAAGCAGACTTCTCTTTAAATTACCGTCCAATGGGAGATGATTTCGAAATTATCTTAAATGCTAAATTTGGGCAAGGAAATACAATTTACCAAGGAGCTAATAGATACAACATCAAAAACTTTTTGATGTCGCAATTTAAATTAGAAATTAAAAATGACAACTTCTTTGTAAGAGCTTATACCACTAGAGAGGATGCAGGAGATTCTTATGATATGCGTTTTACGGGTATCAATATGAATAAAGCAGATGCGCCACAATGGTTCGGAACTTATGTTGGAGCTTATTTACAAGCTGTTATTGGTGGAGCAACAAGCGCACAAGCGCATGCAGGTGCAAGACAATATTCTGATGCAACAATAACATTACAACCAGGAACTCCTGAGTTTGATGCTAAATTTAATGAGGTTATTACTGATCCAAATTTAGAAACTGGATCTAAATTCCAGGATGAAACAAGTTTAGTGCATGTTGACGGTAACTATAATTTTGCACATCTATGGGATTGGGCAGATGTACAAGTTGGTGGTTCCTTTAGAGAATATCAATTAAACTCTAGCGGAACAATCTTTACAGATTATGATGGTCCTATTAAATATGGAGAATATGGTATGTACACACAATTACAAAAAGCATTTGTAGATGATCGTTTAAAATTTACAGGATCTATCCGTTATGATAAATCTCAAAATTTTGATGGCAATGTTTCTCCTAGAGTATCATTTGTATATAGCGCAGGTGAAACTAGAAATCACAACTTTAGAGCAGCATTCCAAACTGGGTTTAGAAACCCAACAACACAAGATCAATACATTGGGTTAAATGCTGGTGCAGCTTTATTAGTAGGTTCTGCTCCAGATAACTTAGACCGATACGTTTCTGGACCAATCAATGTAAGTGCAGCAGGACAATCGTTAGGATTTCCCGCAACTCTAACTGCCACGGGAAGACAAGGATATCAAAATTCTTGGTCTTTATCTTCTGTTCAAGACTTTGCAGCCAGTGTAGCAGCAGGTGCTCCGAATCCAGGTCTTTTAGACCCTACAGCAACTGAGTTAGTAAAACCAGAACAAGTAACCGCTTTCGAAGTTGGATACCGCGGTGTGGTTAAAAGAATTGCAATTGATTTTAGCGCATACTATAATAAGTACAAAGATTTTATTGGAAATAAAACAGTAATGGCGCCACTATATGGTGCTGCAGATTTGTCTGACGGTGGATTGGCAGTTGCTGCTTTAGCAAATGGAGATTTACAACCATTCTCATTATACACAAACTCTGATGCTGATGTTTCTTCATACGGAGTCGGGATTGGATTAAACACTAAAGTATGGAAAGGCTATAATGTTGGATTAAATTATACATGGTCTGCATTTGATTTTGACCAAGAATCTGTACCAGATTATGAAGCAGGATTTAATACTCCAGAGCATCAAATAAAAGGTTCTTTTGGAAATCCAAATGCCATTGCAAACTTTGGGTTCAATGTAAATGTTCGTTGGAGTAATGCCTACTTATGGGAGTCAACTTTTGCTGATGCCGTTATTGATGCAAGAACAGTTATTGATGCTCAAATTAGTTATACAATTCCTAGTTGGAAATCTACCTTTAAAGCAGGTGGTGCTAACTTAGGAGGTCAAGAATATTTGAGTGCTCCTGGTAATGGAATTATCGGGTCTCAATACTTTGTTTCTTGGACATTAAACCCATAATATTAACTACTAAAACAATTATAAAATGATATTTAATAAATATAAAAGTCTTTTGATATTGGCTTGTGCAGGAGTTTTAATGACTTCTTGTAATGAAGATCAATGGGATTTACCCGTAACAGAAGAAATTCCTTTAACATCAGGTACCGCAGACCTATCTACCTTTGTAGCTATAGGAAATTCACTAACAGCAGGCTATACCGACGGCGCCTTATTTATGGCAAGTCAAAACAATTCTTTTCCAAACCTATTATCGCAAAAATTTGCAATGGCAGGTGGTGGTGCTTTTACACAACCTTGGACCAACGATAATATTGGTGGTTTATTATTAGGAGGATTTAAAATTCAAGAACCAAGACTGTATTTTACAGGTGCTGGTTTGGCAAGATTAGATGCAGATCCTACCAATGAAATTTCGAATGTAATACAGGGACCTTATAACAATATGGGAGTGCCAGGAGCAAAAAGTTTTCACCTTTTAGCAAATGGATATGGTAATGTTGGTGGAGTTCCATTAGGATTAGCAAACCCTTATTATGCAAGAATGGCTTCTAGCCCAAACGCATCAATGCTTGAAGATGCAAGAGCAATGAATGCAAGTTTTTTCTCACTATGGATTGGTAGCAATGATGTCTTAAGTTACTCTATAGCTGGTGGATCTGGTGTGAACCAAACAGGGAACTTTGATCCATCAACTTATGGACAAGCTGATATTACTGACCCTAATGTGTTCGCAAGCGTATACAATACTTTATTAGATGGATTAACATCTGGTGGAGCACAAGGGGTCGTTATGAACATCCCTAATGTAAGTACCATTCCATATTTTACCTCTGTACCCTACAACCCTGTTCCATTAGATGCCGCTACTGCTGCACAATTAAATGGCGCTTTTGCAGGATACAACGCAGGCCTATTACAAGTTGAAAGTTTTGGATTAATAACTGCCGAAGAAAGAATGGATAGAACAATTACTTTTGTTGAAGGTGATAATGCTGTAACTATAGTTGATGATTATTTAACCGATTTAAGTGGTTTTGGTTTACCCTCATACAGGCAAGCAACTGATAGTGATTTAATAGTATTGCTAAGTTCTACCTTTATAGGTACAACAGTTGGTGGTAACCCACAATTAATTAATGGTGTTTCTGTTCCGTTAGAAGACAAATGGGTACTTACTTCTGATGAAGTTACCGAAGTGAAAATGGCTGTAGCCTCTTACAATCAAACAATAGCGTCTTTGGCAAATACTTACGGAGTTGCAATGATTGATGCAAATGCAATTATGCAACAACTTCATGATACAGGAATTTCTTTTGATGAGTTTAATATGTCTTCTGATTTAATATTTGGAATGACATTCTCTTTAGACGGAATTCACCTAACAGCTAGAGGAAATGCATTTATGGCAAATGAAGTTATGAGAGCAATCGACCAACAATATGGTTCTAATTTTGTTCAGTCAGGTAACTTATTAAAAGCTGCAGATTACACAACTTTTTACCCAGAATCACTTCGATAATATGCTGTTGTAAACAGAAATTATTTAGATAAATTTTAAAAACTYCTCGTTTCAAATAGCTGAAAACGAGGAGTTTTTTTATGCTATAAAAATTAAAGAAATTCCTTTATTTTATTAAATCAAAAAAACTATCTTTGCACCTTGAAAATGAGGAGTAAACTCATTAAGTTAAAAAGTTAACAATTAACAGTTAAGGTAATGGCTAAGATTACAGGTAAAGTAGTACAAATTATAGGTCCAGTTATCGATGTAGCATTTACATCAGAATCTGAACTTCCAAGAATTTACGATTCATTAGAAATCACAAAAAAAGACGGTTCAATATTAGTATTAGAGGTACAATCTCACGTAGGTGAAGACATTGTACGTACTATTTCTATGGACTCAACCGATGGTTTAAGTAGAGGTGTTGATGTTGTTGCAACAGGCGCTCCTATTCAAGTACCCGTTGGTAAAGATATTTACGGCCGTTTATTCAACGTAATTGGTGATGCTATTGATGGATTAGGAAACTTGCCAAAAGCTGGTAAAGATGGTTTGCCAATTCACCGTCAAGCTCCAAAGTTTGAAGAATTATCTACCGCAACCGAAGTATTATTTACAGGTATTAAAGTAATCGATTTAATTGAGCCGTATGCAAAAGGTGGTAAAATTGGATTGTTTGGTGGAGCCGGTGTAGGTAAAACTGTATTGTTGATGGAGTTGATTAACAACATCGCAAAAGGTCATGGTGGTTTATCTGTATTTGCAGGTGTAGGAGAAAGAACTCGTGAAGGAAATGACTTGTTGAGAGAGATGTTAGAATCTGGAATTATAAAATATGGTGATGACTTTATGCATTCTATGGAAGAAGGCGGATGGGATTTATCGAAAGTTGATAAAAAAGGAATGAGAGACTCAAAAGCAACTTTTGTTTTTGGTCAAATGAATGAGCCTCCTGGGGCACGTGCTCGTGTAGCATTATCAGGATTAACTATTGCAGAATATTTCCGTGATGGTGCAGGTGATGGTCAAGGTAAAGATGTATTATTCTTTGTAGATAATATCTTTAGATTYACACAAGCAGGTTCTGAAGTGTCAGCACTTTTAGGACGTATGCCATCAGCGGTAGGTTACCAACCAACATTAGCAACGGAGATGGGTGCAATGCAAGAGCGAATTACATCAACAAAAAATGGATCGATTACATCTGTACAAGCGGTTTACGTACCTGCRGATGATTTAACWGAYCCWGCACCAGCAACAACATTTGCGCATTTAGATGCAACAACAGTATTGTCTCGTAAAATTTCTGAGTTAGGTATATATCCTGCGGTAGATCCGTTAGATTCTACTTCAAGAATTTTAACTGCTGATATTTTAGGTGACGAGCATTACAACACAGCACAAGCTGTAAAAGAGTTGTTACAACGCTACAAAGAATTACAAGATATCATCGCTATTTTAGGAATGGAAGAATTGTCTGAAGAAGATAAATTAATCGTTCACAGAGCAAGACGTGTACAACGTTTCTTATCACAACCTTTCCATGTTGCCGAACAATTTACTGGTATCCCTGGTGTATTGGTAGATATCAAAGATACTATTAAAGGATTCAACATGATTATGGATGGTGAGTTAGACAAATATCCAGAAGCAGCATTTAACTTACGTGGATCAATTCAAGATGCAATTGAGGCGGGTGAAAAAATGCTAGCTGAGGCGTAAATGGTTAATAGTTGTTTGTTGATAGTTTTTAGAACTAGCAACAAACAACAAACAACAAACAACTAATATGAAGTTAGAAATCGTAACACCAGAAGCAACATTATTAAATTCAGAAGTTAGTTCTGTTTCGGTACCAGGTATCGGTGGTGAATTTCAAATGTTAAATAACCATGCGGCAATCGTTTCTATTTTGGTAAATGGAAAAGTGAAGTTTAAAGGTGATGCTATCAATATTGACGAGGAATTTAAAAGTAAATTCTCTCAAAATAGTGATGAATTTATTTTAGCTATCAACAGCGGAACAATCGAAATGAAAGATAATAAAGTAATTATCTTAGCTGATTAAAAAACAGCTCCCTTAATATAGGGATATAAAATATTAAAAACTCCAAGTAATTGCTTGGAGTTTTATTGTTTAAAACTATCCCTCTAACCATTTCATTTCAAATATCTTGAATTGAAAAAATAAATATCAATAAATAAAAGACCTTTTTGTCTTTAAATGATATTTATCATGTTTTATCTAAACAAAGCAGCATATTTTTGTGCTGTTATATTAAAAATAATTTATCACTAACTAAAAAGTATCTAACATGAAATCAAAAATTATTATTGCACTCATGGTGTTCGCATTTATTTCTTGTACTAACGAGAAAAAAGAAGAAACCAAATCAGAAGCAAAACAAGAAGTTCAACAAAAAGGACAATCAGGAGTTGCTGCTGTTGAAGGTGAGCAGCCAAATGTATTGCAAGTTGCTGTATCTTTACCAGATTTTTCTACATTAGTAGTAGCTGTACAAGCAGCAGGAGTTGAAGACGCATTGGTTAATACGGGTCCTTTAACTGTTTTTGCGCCCTTAAATAGTGCTTTTGCAAAATTGCCAGAAGGAACTGTTGAAACTTTGGTAAAGCCAGAAAATAAAGAAACATTAAAAATGATTTTAATCAATCATGTTGCTCCGGCAAACTACCCTATCAAGCAATTAAAGAAAGAAGCTAAAAAAGGACGTAAATTATATATGGCATCTGGTCAATATTTAGTTGTCGAAAATAGAGATGGTGAAATATATGTTGGCGGAACAAAAATTTTAAAATCAGTAAAAGTAAGTAATGGTTGGATTCACGTTATAGATGACGTATTAGTTCCAGCAGAATAATTAGTAACCAAAAAACCTAACAAGAATGAAAATTAAATTTTTATCCATTGTAGCAATTGCTGCATTAATGACAAGCTGTAGTGGTGATAAACCAAAAGCAGACGTAAAAGAAACAACTCCAGTAAAAAAAGAAGTGAAGCAAGAAGCTCCTGCAAAAACAGAGGTGGTTTCAACAGCTAGCTTTATGGATGATAAAGGTGTAGGCCCAATTACTAGTATAGAACTTGGTGAATTGGATACTGCATTGGCAGGAAAAGGGAAAGCAGCATACAAATCTAATGGATGTATCTCTTGCCATAAAATTAGCAAACGTTTTGTAGGTCCTGCATTAAAAGGAGTTACACAACGTAGATCTCCAGAATGGATTATGAATATGATTTTAGATCCAGAAGGGATGGTTGCAAATAACGAAGCTGCTAGACAGTTATTGGCTGAGTACAGTGCTCCAATGGCAAACCAAAATGTATCTGAAGAAGATGCAAGAGCAATTTTAGAATATTTTAGAACTAAAAATTAATCAATCAAAAATAAAACTTATGAAGACACTATTTAGATCAGTATTGGCATTACTTGCAATTTCTATTGTTACTGTAAGCTGTACGAATAATAATACCTCTAATAAAGGAGCTTTAGGAAGTAGCGCTGCCGAAAAGGTATATGTTGCTCCAGGAGAACACGACGAATTTTAYGCWTTYGTWTCWGGTGGATTTAGYGGACAGCTAGCTGTTTACGGTTTACCATCAGGACGTTTATTTAAAGTAATTCCTGTTTTTTCTGTTGATGCAGAAAAAGCATACGGATTTAACGAAGAAACTAAGCCGATGTTAAATACTTCACACGGATTCATTCCTTGGGATGATTCACATCACCCAGATATTTCTCAAACAAACGGAGAATTAGATGGCCGTTATGTGTTTATCAATGGTAACAATACACCTCGTATTGCAAAAATTGATTTAACAACTTTCGAGACTACAGAAATTATTGAAATCCCAAATTCAGCAGGTAACCACAGTTCATCTTTCGTAACTGAAAATACTGAATATGTTGTTGCAGGTACTCGTTTTTCTGTGCCTTATCCTCAACGCGATATGCCAATTGCAGAGTACAAAGGAAACTTTAAAGGAGCCTTAACTTTTATTTCTGTTGATCCTGAAGATGGTGGAATGGATATCAAATTCCAAATCATGATGCCAGGATTTAACTATGATTTATCACATCCTGGACGTGGAAAATCTCATGGTTGGTTCTTCTTTACAACATATAATACTGAAGAAGCTCACTCATTATTAGAAGTAAACGCTTCTCAAAATGACAAAGATTTTATTGCAGCAATTAACTGGAAAAAAATTGAAGAATATGTAAACAATGGTGGTGGTACAAAAGCTCCTGCTAAGTATGCACATAATGTTTATAGCGATGAAACACATTCTGCAACTTCAACAATGAAGGATGAAGTGTTAATCGTAAACCCAATGGATGTACCTGGTGCATTTTACTTTATGCCAACTCCAAAATCTCCTCACGGTTGTGATGTTGATCCAAGTGGTGAATATATTGTAGGTTCAGGAAAATTAGCTGCTGAGTTAACAATTCACTCTTTCAGTAAAATGATTAAAGCAATCGAAGATAAAAACTTTGATGGTGAAGCTTACGGAATCCCAATTTTAAATTACGAAGCAACTTTAGCGGGTGCTGTAAAACAACCAGGATTAGGACCATTGCATACAGAATTTGACGGAAAAGGAAATGCATATACTACATTCTTTATCTCATCAGAAGTTGTAAAATGGAAATTAGGAACTTGGGAGGTTATCGACAGAAAACCAACATATTACTCTGTAGGTCACTTAATGATTCCTGGAGGAAACTCTAGAAAACCATTCGGTAAATATGTGTTAGCAATGAACAAAATTACGAAAGACCGTTATTTACCAACAGGCCCAGAAGTAACTCAGTCTGCACAATTATATGATATTACTGGAGAAAAAATGGAATTATTGTTAGATTTCCCAACAATTGGAGAGCCACATTATGCTGCTGGGATTCCTGCTGATATTGTTGCAAAAAATTCTAAAAAATTCTACAAGCTAGATGAAAACAAGCATCCTTATGCTACTAAATCTGAAGCAGATGCAAAAGTTGTTAGAAAAGGAAATGAAGTTCATATTTACTTAACGATGATTCGTTCTCACTTTGCTCCTGATAATATTGAAGGTGTACAAGTTGGTGATAAAGTGTATTTCCACGTAACAAATTTAGAGCAAGATTATGATGTACCACACGGTATTTCAATGATTGGTGCACAAACATCAGAATTGTTAATTATGCCAGGGCAAACAGAAACTTTTATCTGGTATCCTAAACAAATTGGTGTATGGCCATTCTACTGTACAGATTTCTGTTCAGCATTGCACCAAGAAATGCAAGGTTATATTAGAGTTTCTCCTAAAGGGTCAAAAGTGCCAATCAGCTATACATTAGATGATGACGCTGTTGACGCAGAATAATATGAAGACTTAGTGTTAGGTTTTTTTTAAAAGCAGATAGGTTTTAACTAATCTGTCTGCTTTTTCATATTCTAAACAATTATTAAGATGAAAAAGTCAAAAATATTGATGATAGTGGGATCGCTATTATTATTAGGATTGTTTGTTTTTCCTTTATGGAACATCACCCTAGAAGCTCCCCAATATCCTATTCCGTTAGGAATGGATATTCACATAAATAAATTTGCAGATACGCATGAGTTTGATATTAAAAATATCAATTTAATGAATCATTATGTGGGCATGCAATACATTCCAGAAACGATTCCTGAGTTTAAAATTTTCCCTGTTGTTATTGGGATTATGGTTGCCTTAGGTGTCTTAATCGGATTTACTGGTAAATACAAATTGTTCATCGTTTGGTTTATTATAATGAGTCTTTTAGGAATAGCTGGTATGTACGATTTCTATTTATGGGAATATGATTACGGGCATAATTTAGACCCAAAAGCAATCATGAAATTTACAAATCCTGATGGCTCGGTAATGGGATTCCAGCCACCGCTATTTGGAACAAAACATATTTTAAACTTTACAGCACATTCATATCCTAGAACAGGAGCGTACCTAATGTTWKTAKSAATSAWKMTWWCWKTWKYKKMWKYTWTYRTARRWMMMAWAKWWKYKWWRAATTNKWRKMSMRAAKAWKASWRWWRARCAKRWTGTAAATTTCATTATGCTCAATTTATACTACCTTTGTCTTTTTAAAATCAGCAAAAATGAAAACAAAAAACCTAACAATTTTTGGAGTCATATTACTGCTATTTTCTGCCTGTAATATAGATGCAGAAAAAATTAATTATGGAGCCGATGCGTGTCGTTTTTGTCAAATGACCATTGTAGATCAGCAACATGCAGCACAATATGTAACCCTAAAAGGAAAGCAATTTAAATATGATGCTATTGAGTGCATGCTCAATGATCTTTCTAAAACTGGATCAGAAAATGTCGGCATTATTTTAATTGCCGATTATATGAACCCCGGTGTGATGACTGATGCCACAACTGCAACCTATTTAATTAGCGAAGAAATTAAAAGCCCAATGGGTGCTTTTTTATCTGGGTTCTCACAAAACGAACAAGCGAAGAGTTTTGTGAAATCAGATAAAGACCTACTTTATTCTTGGCAAACCATCAAAGAAAAATACTCGGTAAAATAATATGGGCTTCAAAAAATTCCTTTTCCTAAGCTTATTAATTTCTGCTACTTCTTTGTTTGCAAAACAAATTGAGGTATGTCCTACTTGCGAAATAAGTACCCTTAAAAAAGCAATTGATATTGCTGAAGATGGAGATGAAATCATTCTCAACAAAGGTATTTACAAAGAGCATGACATTACTATCACTAAGTCTATAAAAATTACAGGGATCGATTTCCCCATTATTGATGGCGAAGATTTAGAAACTATTTTTAACATTCGTGCAGATAATTTTTCACTATCCGGATTAAAAATTATCAATGTAGGTCAGAGTTATACCAAAGATTTTGCAGCGATATTGGTTTCAAGGTCAAATGGTTTTACCATAGAAAACAATATTTTAGAAGAAGTCTTTTTTGGAATTCTGATTGAGAAATCTAAAAACGGAACTATAAAAAACAACACCGTAAGCGGCAGCGGCATGAACCAAGCTGGGTCTGGTAACGGAGTACATATGTGGCATAGCTCTAAAATGAAAGTTCATGATAATGAAGTGTATGGTTTACGCGATGGAATCTATTTWGRSKWTGKAARAMWYYMTSRSMKKKYKWACRAWMTTASYYRTMRYAAYYWMCRTKAYSGAKKKYRKYKTWKRTKTTCTAACARCAACAATTATCACGACAATGTTTTTACAAATAACGGAGCGGGAGTTGCCGTTATGTTTTCAAAATTTGTAAAAATGCACAACAATAAATTCATCGATAATTGGGGTTCTGCATCCTACGGGTTATTGCTCAAAGAAATTTATGATGCTGAGATTGAAGACAACCTTTTTTCTGAAAACACTATCGGAATTAGTGTTGACGGTTCAACCAGAATCAACTATAAAAGAAATACTTTTTTACGCAACGGATGGGCTGTAAAAATTGTTGGAGCCTGTTACGAAAACGAATTTACTCAGAATAATTTTTTACACAATGCCATCGATTTATCGTACAATAGTAAATTGAATTCAAACAAATTTGACAATAATTATTGGAGCGATTATACCGGGTACGATTTAGATAAAAACGGCATAGGTGACGTACCTTACAGACCCGTAAAACTGTTTTCATATATTGTTCATAAAACTCCAGAAACGATTATTTTATTGCGGAGTTTATTTGTAGATATCATCAATTTCTCCGAAAAAGTATCGCCAGTTTTTACTCCAGATAATTTATTAGATAACAATCCTTTAATGCAAAAAATTAATGATACAAATTAATAATTTACATAAAAAATTCGGCAAGCTCGTTGTTTTAGATGGCTTGGATTTAGAAATAAATTCTGGTGGAATCTTCGCAATTTTAGGCCCAAACGGATCTGGAAAAACCACCTTGATAAAAAGTATTTTAGGGATGGTGATTCCGAATAAAGGTGATATTCAAATCGACAATCAATCGGTTTTAAAGAAATGGGAGTATCGCAATGAAATTAATTATTTACCACAAATCGCCAACTTCCCTGCAAATCTTTCTGTAAAAGAATTGATTGCAATGGTTAAGAATTTAAGACCCAAAAAAGCGAATGATACTGATTTAATAAAGCTGTTTTCTCTCGAAGCTTTTTTAGATAAAAAATTAGGAAACCTRTCAGGCGGAACAAAACAAAAGGTAAATATTGTATTGACTTTTATGTTTGATAGCGAGATTATAATTCTCGACGAACCGACCACAGGCCTTGACCCTATTGCTTTAATTCACCTAAAAGAGATTATTCAGAAAGAAAAGTCAAAAGGAAAAACCATTTTGATTACCTCACATATCATGAGCTTTGTTGAAGAAGTTTCTGACGAGATTGTGTTTTTATTAGACGGTGAAATTTACTTTAAAGGAAGTATCACTGACCTTAAAAAGCAAACCAATCAAGCCGATTTAGAACATGCTATTGCTAATTTAATTGCCAAAGAAAATGTTTAAAATATTAAAATATAGTTTTTACGATTTAATGCGTAGCCGATGGAGTTATGTATATTTTGCTTTTTATTTAGCCTTGGGTTTTGTGCTGTTATTTTTAAATAACGACATCAACAAAGCAATCATCACTTTGCTAAATATCATCATTGTTTTAACGCCATTAATCGGAACAATTTTTGGGGTCATGTATTTCTACAATTCCAAAGAATTTACCGAGCTTCTTTTGGCGCAACCCTTAAAACGAAGCACCATATTTTTAGGGCAATATTTAGGAATATCCATCTCATTAACCCTGAGTTTAGTACTCGGTTTAGGGATTCCATTTTTAATTTACGGACTCTTTAAATCGTCTGCTATTTTTGATTTCGGACTCCTGTTAGTTGTAGGTTCTTTTCTCAATTTTATCTTTGTAGCATTGGCATTTAATGTCGCTTTGTCAAACGTAAATAAGATAAAAGGATTTGGATATGCCATTTTAATGTGGCTATTTTTAGCGGTGATTTACGACGGTGCTTTTCTAATTTCTTTGGTGGTATTTAACGAGTATCCTTTAGATAAATTTTCGCTATTGGCAACCATGTTTAACCCTATCGATTTATCACGAATTCTTATTTTACTAAAATTAGATATCTCCGCTTTACTAGGATATACAGGAGCCGTTTTCCAAAAGTTTTTTGGCACCAACTTCGGATTATTCGTGTCGTTATTTGTGATGGTCTTGTGGGTGGTTTTCCCAGTTTTGAGAATTACAAGAAAGTTGAGAAAGAAGGATTTTTAACCCTCCTGCGCCTTCTGCTACGGAGGATAAAGCTAATTTGTAAATCTCAATATTTTCGAAAAACAAGGGTATTCGTGTCTAATAYAAACACCTCTATAATCCCCTCGAGAGGATATCACCAATCCTCCGTGCATCTCTGCGAATCTTTGTGCAACTCCGTGTTACAACCACAACGCTACACTTTCTTAATCACATTTGTCACAATTCCCCAAATCATAAAGTCATTTTCTTCGGTAATATGAATCAAAGGATAATCAGGGTTTTCTGGCTTTAACCACACTTTTCTACCTTCAACACGCAAGCGTTTTACGGTAAACTCACCATCAACAACACACACCGCAATTTTGTTGTTTTCAGGATGAATACTTCTGTCAATCACCAATAAATCTTTGTCACCAATACCAGCATCAATCATCGATTGCCCACTAACTCTCGCAAAAAAAGTAGCTGATTGATTCTTAATTAATTCCTTATCAAGACTAATTCGTTCTTGCAAAAAATCCTCAGCAGGTGCCGGAATTCCAGCAGAAATACCGACATCAACAAGTGGAGCTCCGGTATTTTCAAAAATTTGTGGTGTAAAGAAAGTAAGTGTTTGAGGTGTGTTCATGATGTTATCTTTTGATTCAAACAAAAATACAAAGAAATTTGATTTAAATAAGTAATCCTTTTGTCCGTTCGAGCGCTTCCGATAATTATCGGAAGTGCTCGACCAGGAATTTCACTAGGTTTACTCTTTAATTTTTTTCTTCTTTTCAATATATTTTAAAGCTGCTAAATTCATAACAATGACTGCTTCGTTTTATCAATTTCATCCCTAAAAATTTGTGTCAGATACCTTATCTTTGCAGCACACAAAACAACACACATGAATATTTTAATCATCGGATCTGGAGGTAGAGAGCACGCCATTGCTTGGAAATTATCACAAAGTAAAAAATTAGGAAATCTATTTATTGCACCAGGAAATGCTGCAACGAGCGAATTAGGAACCAACCTAAATATCGGAGTTTCGGACTTTGAAGAAATCAAAAAAGCAGTTTTAGAAAATCAAATTGAGATTGTATTGGTAGGTCCAGAAGTTCCTTTGGTAGAAGGAATCCATGATTTTTTCTTAGCTGATGATGAGCTGAAAAATGTGGCTGTTATTGGACCTCAAAAATTGGCTGCCCAGTTAGAAGGGAGTAAAGAATTTGCCAAAAAATTTATGATGCGTCATAATATTCCGACCGCAGCGTATGAAAGTTTTACTAAAGATAATTTACAGGATGGTTATAAATTCTTAGAAAAGTTGAATCCATCCTATGTTTTAAAAGCCGATGGTTTAGCAGCAGGAAAAGGAGTTGTGATTTTAGAAAATTTACAAGAGGCTAAAAATGAATTGGCGGATATGTTGAGCAACGAAAAGTTTGGAGAAGCAAGTGCAACAGTCGTTATCGAAGAGTTTTTGGATGGCATTGAAATGAGCTGTTTTATTTTGACTGACGGAAAAGGTTATGTCAGTTTACCCAACGCAAAAGATTACAAACGTATTGGCGAAGGCGATACAGGATTGAATACAGGTGGTATGGGAGCTGTTTCTCCTGTTCCATTTGCCGATGTTGAATATCTCAAAAAAATTGAAGATAGGGTGATTAAACCAACAGTTGATGGTTTGCAAAAAGATGGGATTCCATACAAAGGATTTATCTTTTTTGGGTTGATTCGTGTAAACAATGAGCCGATGGTAATTGAATACAATTGCCGCATGGGAGATCCTGAAACCGAAGTGGTAATGCCAAGAATTAAATCTGACTTTTTGGAGTTGTTAATTGCAACTGCAAACAATGATTTAGAAAATGCAACGATAGAACTTGATGAAAGGTCAGCAACTACGGTGATGTTAGTTTCTGGAGGGTATCCAGAAGCCTATGAAAAAGGAAAAGTAATTTCTGGAATTGAAAATATTAATGAATCTCTTGTTTTTCATGCAGGTACAAGTAAAGATTCTGAAGGTAATATTCTCACCAATGGAGGTCGTGTAATTGCTGTTACTTCTTATGGAAATGATTTTAAAGAAGCGCTTTCAAAATCGTATAACAGCATTGAGAAAATATCTTTTGACAAAATGAATTACCGAAAAGATATCGGTTTTGACCTCTAAAAAAAACATCTTAGTTGCCCCTCTTAACTGGGGGTTGGGACATGCAACACGCTGCATTCCTATCATCAATCAATTGCAAGAACAGGGGTTTAATCCAATTATTGCGAGCGATGGTAAGGCTTTGGAAATTCTTCAAAAAGAGTTTCCAAATTTAAAATCAATCGTCTTACCTTCTTATAATATTCAGTATCCAAAAAAAGGAAAATGGCTAAAGTGGAAGTTACTATTCTTAACTCCACAAATAATAAAAGCAACAAAATCTGAATACAAAATTGTTCAAAAACTAGTGAAATCGGAAAACTTATCTGGTATTATTTCTGACAATCGGTTTGGAGTGAGAAGTGATAAAGTGCCTTCTGTATTTATCACGCATCAGTTAAATGTGCTCTCTGGAGCAACTACATTTTTTACGAGTAAGCTCCATCAAAACATCATCAATAAGTTTGATGAATGTTGGATTCCTGATGATGAAAAATTAAACTATTCTGGAAAATTATCACAATCTAACTCCATCAAAAAACAAAAACACATTGGGGTTTTAAGTCGATTCAAAAAAATAGATTTACCTATTATATATGATTTATTGGTGTTATTATCTGGGGTTGAACCATCGCGAAATCAACTAGAAGAAAAACTATTATCAGAATTAAAAACCTACAAGGGTTCCGTTTTATTTGTAAGAGGAAAAGTAAAGAATCAACAGAAAAAAGTTGTGAAAAACAACATCACCACCTATAATTTTTTATTGACTGATGAATTACAAACAGCAATAAATCAAAGTAAATTAGTACTTGCAAGGTCTGGATATTCTACCATTATGGATTTAGCAACCTTGGGTAAAAAATCGTTTTTTATTCCAACAACAGGTCAAAATGAGCAAGAATATTTAGCAACTTATTTACAAAATTTAAAGATTGCTCCTTTTGCTACTCAAGAAAATTTTAAGGTTGAGATGTTAGAAGAAGTTGAAAATTATTTAGGGTTTAAAAACTCACAAAATACAACTCAAATTGATTTTAATCTGTTTTAGGATTAAGCTTCAAAGTCTTCAAAACAGCTTCAATCTCAAACATATAATTGCGCTTATTGACTGCAGGAGCATAAGCAAACCCTTCTAAAACGATTAAGCGGTTATTGACTTTATCAACTAAGGTGTAGTTTAAAAAAGGTCCTGCCATAAAATCATTTTTCACTTCCCATTTACCACGAGTTTCATAGGTTTTTAAACCTGCCATTTCAATGGTATTTGTTATTGGAGTAAAGGCTTGCTCGGTGATATAATACGAGCCTTCGAACTGCCCCGGTATAAATTTCTTGCCAATGGTATCGCGAACCGAATTGATGTTTTTGCCCTCTTCATCTTCAACCGAATTGATAGGTAATTCATAAATTAAAAGGTTCATACTTTGTCCCTCATGTAAATGTTGACGCAGCCATAAAAAATCTCCAGTATCATCAACCATTCTATATTTTGAGGGGATTTGCATGCTAATTCCGAGCTTATATAAAGTGGCTGATTTTTTAGTGTTGAATTGCTTTTTTAGCAATCTATATTGCGTCGCCTTAATATCAAAATCTCTAAAAGTTGTTAGAATTTCATCCTTTCTATTATTAATTTCCTTGATTAAACTCTCACTATCAGTAGCTGTAATTGTGATGATTTTTTGCGGTCTTGCATAGACATCAGTCCTAACGGTAAACTCATTTTTGTCACCAATACTTACATGTAAAATACTCTTTTGCGATAAAAATAAATTCTTAAATGCGTTTGTCGGAATCTGAATTGCATCTAAATGTGGCTCTTTTTGTGGCAATCCAACAACTCTTTCGTTAATCACATTTTTTACGGCTTGCCCTTCAACTCCTTTCCATGAATCATAATCCATCACCACTAAAACTTGATTCATTAATCCGTTTGAGTCTACCAAAGTAAGTCGTTTTTCTTTTGGAGCACAACTAAATAATAGCATCGATACCGCAAATAATAATGTGATTTTTTTCATCTGATTTAGATTTTATAGATTTTTAATTTCATTCCGATTTTCAGAGATTTAGCACTCCAAATATTGTTCCACTCTTTTAAATTTTGAACAGAAACTTTTGAATATGTTTTAGCAATTTCAGAAAGTGTGTCTCCAGATTTTACAACATAAATATCGTATTTTCCTTTCGGTTTTTTTGCTGAATTTTTCTTTGTTGATGCACTTCGTTTTGGAGTACTTGCAACCTTTCGAGGATAAATAGACAGTCGCTGCCCTACCCGCAAATTGYTTGTTCGCAAACCATTCCATCGTTTTATAGAACTGACCGAAACGCCATATCTCTTGGCTATTTTTCCRWGRWAWKSWYYRCKMWYWASYMWWTWKCKRRTRSGGYMRCSMMTSTCWATWTAYYCWSGWARRGTWKSMWSTMSYYYMRMWYSWWSKGCATCAACAAAAGCATATAATTCTGTTTCATTACTTGTAAACTGACCTATATTATACAAGGGTAAAGTGATGTAATAATTGCGATCTTTTCTGTACGGAATGATGTCCAACTTATACTGCGGATTCAAAAATTGAAGCATCTCTAAATCAACATCTAAATACTTTGTAATCTGCTCAAAAGTGACTTGTTTTTTGATGTGNATAGTATCCGTTTCAAATTTATTAAAATGTTCCTTTTTAGAAACGATTCCATGTTCATCAGCATATTCAAAAATATAAAGTGTCGCATAAAACGCAGGAACATAGCCCGCAGTTTCTCTTGGTAAAAACCCTCTGATGTTCCAATAATTCCGATTTCCTCCTGAACGACGGATTGCTTTATTCACATTCCCTGGTCCAGAATTATRGGCAGCTAAAGCTAAATCCCAATCATTAAAAATAGTATATAAAACTGATAAATATTTACACGCAGCCTCGGTCGCTTTTATCGGGTCTTGTCGCTCATCAACATACGAGCTCACTTTTAAATCAAATTGTTTTCCTGTTTGATACATAAATTGCCACAGTCCTGTTGCGCCAACCGGAGATTTTGCTCGTGCCTTTAAAGCGGATTCTACAATGGCTAAATATTTTATTTCTAACGGAATATCATACTTGTCCAAATGCTCTTCAAACATCGGAAAATAATATTGCGCACGTGACATTAAGGTCGCAAAACTCTTTCTTCGATGCTTAAGATAGCTTTTTATGATACGCTCTAAACTGTAATTGTACTCTACATTAAAAGGAGTTTTACTATCAATAATTGCCAACCGTTCTTTTAATAAAGCGGTAGGTAATTCTTCTAAAATAACCGAATCTAACTCGGCATCATTCATCACATAACGGATAGAATCGTACAGCGGAGAAGTGTACATTTCTTGCAACCAAAGGCTATCAATTAATGTGACTTCAGCATGTTCAATTAATTCTTTTTCCTGCGGATTGATACTATCACTTTCCGCAAGAATGAGTTCTTCTTTAAGTTGATCAACTTTAATTTTTAGAGAGTCTTTTTGCGAAACTTGTAATGAATCCTGAGCGTACAAATTAAAGGATATGCAGCAAAAAACAAGTATAAGTTCTCGATACAATTTTCTATTGAAAATTTTCCGATAATTATCGGAACGAACTGACGGCGGAGTTAATTTATTTATCATCATTTAATCAATTTCTACCCCAACAGGGCAATGGTCAGAATGTTTTACTTCGGATAAAATAAACGAGCGTTTCAATCTTTTTTCTAAGGGTGCGCTCGCCATACAATAATCCAATCGCCAACCTTTGTTGTTATTTCGGGCGTTTGCTCTGTAGCTCCACCAACTATATTGATTGGGTTCTTTGTTAAAATGACGGAAGCTGTCTATAAAACCGCTGTCAATTAATTCGCCAATCCACTTGCGTTCGACAGGTAAAAATCCTGAAACGCCTTTCATTTTCGGATTGTGAATATCAATTTCTTCATGACAAATATTGTAATCTCCACAAATTACTAAGTTCGGAATCGTTTTTCTTAAGTCAGAAATATAGTCTAAAAACTCATCCATATAGTTGAGTTTAAAATCCAAGCGCAAATCATTTGTCCCTGAAGGTAAATACAAACTCATGATAGAAATATCATCAAAATCTACTCGTAAATTACGGCCTTCAAAATCCATCGTTTCAATGCCTGTACCGTATTCAACATGATTTGGTTCTTCTTTACAAAGTATCGCAACAGAACTATATCCCTTTTTTTGTGCCGAAAACCAGTAGTGATATTTATATCCAGCATCTTCAAAAACGGTTAAGTCTAGCTGTTCTTTATGTGCTTTGGTTTCTTGCAAACACAACACATCCGGATTTGCAGCTTTTAGCCAATCTATAAATCCTTTTTTGAGCGCTGCTCTAATTCCGTTAACGTTGTATGATATTATTTTCATAAAGCCCCTTTTAATTCCCCGAAGGGGAAAATTACATTATAGATATTTTAGAAGTCTCTTCTTCTATTTTGAGGTTTAACTCAGTTTAGTTCTCTCATAAACCATATTTCTTTTTGGTTTCTAGCAACAGCTTTTCAAAGTTTCCAAACTTACCATCTTCTATTTCTTTTTTAGATTTTTTTAGCAACTTATTAATCTGTCTAATTTCGTTTTCCGAATATTGATTCATTGACAATCTTATTTAATTATTCTTTTTACAACAGTCGATAATAGTAATCCAATTATATAAGAAGCAAGAACGCTTTTTTTAAGGTTTCTTGTCATACTAAAATTGCATCTCCGGAACCGCTCCCTCAACAATCAAATCTCCCGCAGTTGCTTTCTGAATTTCTTCAACCGAAACTCCCGGAGCGCGTTCTAATAAATAAAATGAATTATCTCTCACTTCTAAAACAGCCAAATTGGTAACGATCTTTTTTACACATCCAACTCCCGTAAGTGGAAGTGAACATTCTTTCAAAATCTTAGATTCCCCTCTTTTATTTGTGTGCATCATTGCCACAATAATATTTTCTGCGGATGCCACTAAATCCATCGCACCACCCATTCCTTTTACCATTCTCCCAGGGATTTTCCAATTGGCAATATCTCCATTTTGTGCAACTTCCATCGCGCCTAAAACAGTCAATTGAACATGCTGCCCGCGAATCATAGCAAAGCTCATTGCCGAATCGAACAAAGATCCGCCTTCTAAAATAGTGACGGTTTGCTTACCTGCATTTATCATGTCCGCATCTTCGGTTCCTTCAACAGGGAAAGGCCCCATACCTAACAACCCGTTTTCAGATTGAAACTCAACATCAATTCCTTTTGGGATATAATTCGCCACCAAAGTCGGAATGCCAATACCTAAATTTACATACCAGTTGTGTTGTAGCTCTTGGGCAATTCTTTGTGCTATTTGATTTTTATTTAACATAATTAATTTGATAATTAGGTAATTTGAAAGTTTGAAAATTATGACTTCTTAGAAGATGAAATAATTTTACTAATAATTCTTATAATCGATTTCAAATCTGTTAACATTTCTTTTTTTGGAGCTGGATAATGTTCTGATTTTTCACATAACAATAACCAATATTCTAACTCATCTGCCTCTTTTGCAGAAATTTTAAACTTATGAATAAAGTCTGCTTTACTCTCAGCATTTTGTGCTTCTCTAATATTTGTTCCAATAGAAGTACCGCTTCTAAATATTTGAGATGCCATTTCATATTTATGTAATGTTCTTATCTGTTCTGAAAAATTGATAACCTCAAGAGAAAATTTAAATGTTAGATTTACGATTAAGTTGTCTTTATCATTTCTCATAATTATCAAATCTTCAAATTATCACATTCATTTAATTGGTCTAACTGTTCTTTGCTCAATTCTCTTTTCGTAATCTTTTCCTTGAAAAATACGTTGGACAAAAATTCCAGGTGTATGAATTTGATTCGGGTCTAACTCTCCAACTTCAACCAATTCTTCAACTTCGGCAACCGTGATTTTTCCTGCCATCGCCATCATTGGATTAAAATTTCTAGCAGTTCCTTTAAAAATCAAATTCCCAGCAGCATCTCCTTTCCAAGCTTTTACAAAAGAAAACTCCGGATTAAAAGCGTGTTCTAACACGTGCATTTTTCCGTTAAAATCTCTGGTTTCTTTTCCTTCAGCAACTTCAGTTCCATATCCTGCAGGTGTATAAAACGCAGGGATTCCTGCTCCTGTGGCTCTACATCTTTCGGCTAAAGTCCCTTGCGGAATCAAATCCACCTCCAATTCTCCCGACAACATTTGACGTTCAAACTCATCATTTTCTCCTACATACGAAGAAATCATTTTTTTAATTTGACGTTTTTGCAACAACAATCCCAAGCCAAAATCATCAACTCCAGCATTGTTAGAAATACAGGTTAAATCATCAACCTCTAACTTTACCAATTYAGAAATACAGTTYTCTGGAATCCCACACAAACCAAATCCTCCTAACATAAATTCCATTCCAGAGGCAACTCCTTCTAAAGCTTCTTCAGCATTTTTTACAACTTTGTTAATCATAATTTCATCTTTTAAAATTCTGGATCTTCTTCTATTACTTTTTTCTCTTTCTCTATAATCTCTCCGTTTTCATCCTCTTCATCAGCATCTTCTTCGCCATTACAATTTAATTGAATGGAAAGATTTTCTGGTTTTTCAAACTCATCAAAACTGACATTTAAAGATTCATCAGCATATAATTTTTTATAATAAAGTCCCCAAATAGGTAATGCCATCGATGCTCCTTGACCTTGGGTGATATTTTTAAAATGTGTTGACCTGTCTTCGCCACCAACCCAAACTCCGGTTGCCAAATTAGGAACAACTCCCATAAACCAACCGTCGGATTGATTTTGAGTGGTACCCGTTTTCCCCGCAATTGGGTTTGTAAATTGATACGGATATCCCGTCGCAATATTATCTGGATATTTTCCCCATTTACCTCGCAATCTAACTCCCGACCCGAATCGAGTAACACCTTCTAATAAGTTTAAAATAACATAGGCAGATTCTTCACTCAACACTTCTTCTGTCTCTGGAACAAATTGTTCTAAGATGGTTCCGTTTTTATCTTCAATCCGCAAGACCATCATTTGATCAACTCGCAAACCTTTATTTGCAAAGGTAGAATAGGCACCAACCATTTCATACAAACTCAAATCAACAGAGCCCAATGCAATCGCAGGAACTTCAGGAATGTCACTTTCAATTCCCAATCGATGTGCAAAACGAACCACATTTTTAGGCAATGCCATATCAATCATTCTTGCAGTAATTACATTTACAGATTTTGCCAAAGCTTGTTTTAATGTCAACATACCGCCATATTCTTCACCTGCATTTTTAGGAGTCCAATCTTCCTCAGCACCATATTTTAATTTGGAAATTGTATAGGGTGTGTTTGGGAAACTATCACATGGCGATAATTTTAATTGGTTGATTGCCGTAGCATATACAAAAGGCTTAAAGGTTGAACCCACTTGACGTTTTTGCTGTTTTACTGCATCAAACTGAAAATGTTTGTAATCGATTCCGCCAACCCAAGCTTTTACATGACCAGATTGTGGCTCGATAGATAACAATCCTGATCGCAAAAAATACTTGTAATAACGGATAGAATCTCTTGGAGTCAAAATCGTATCAATATCGCCTTTCCAAGAAAAAACTTTCATTTCTCTCTTTTCGTTAAACGATGCTAAGATTTCTTTTTCAGATTTACCATGTGATTTCATTCGCCTCCAACGGTTCGAACGTTTCATTGCTTGTCTCATCAAACGGTTTTCAGCATCCTTGTCTAAATCGTAAAAAGGTGCTGTCTTATTTCGTTTTTGTTCTTTAAAAAAGATGCGTTGCAAATTAGCCATATGCTCTTGCATTGCTTCTTCAGCATATTGTTGCATACGAGAATCTAGGGTCACATAAATTTTTAAACCATCACTATATAAATTATACTTTTCTCCATTTGGTTTTGGATGCTTCTTGATCCATCCTTTCATAAAACTTCGTAAGTATTCTCTAAAATAAGTGGCGTAGCCTTCACTGTGTCCTTCTGGAGAAAARTMTAATTTNTATWGGTAATAATTGTAAAGAGTCTTTTTCTAGAGTTGTTATGAACCCGTTTTTTGCCATTTGATTTAACACTAAGTTTCTTCTTCGAAAAGATTTTTCTTTAGAAATTGCTCTTTTTGGATTATACTGTCTTGGATTTTTCAACATAGCAACTAAAACAGCAGATTCTTCAATGTTCAAGCCCTGTGGTTCTTTTCCAAAATAAATTCTAGATGCAGAACGGATTCCAATAGCATTATATAAAAACCCTTGTTTGTTAAAATACATTGCAATAATTTCTCGCTTCGTATATTGACGTTCCAAACGAACAGAAATAACATATTCCTTAACTTTTTGAAATAACCGACCTACAGTGTTTTTTGACCCCTCACCATGAAATAGAAGTTTAGATAATTGCTGTGTAATCGTACTTCCTCCACCGCCTTTTCCCATTTTGATAATGGCACGTGCAGTAGATTTAAAATCGATGCCTGAGTGTTCATAAAAACGTTCATCTTCTGTAGCTACCAACGCATTTACTAAGTTTTCTGGTAGGTCTTTAAAATTTACTGGAGTACGATTCTCTTTAAAAAATTTTCCAAGGGTTTTTCCGTCGATAGAAATAATCTCAGTAGCTAAATTATTCTCAGGGTTTTCTAAATCTTCAAAAGTGGGCATGTACCCCAATGCGCCAATTGAAGCTAAAAAAAATGGAAGTATTGCCAATAAAACACCTCCTATTAGTATACGCCAAAACCATACTAAATAGTTAGGTGTTGTTGATTTTTTTTTCGTTTTTTTCTTTGCCATTCTGTGGGAGTTATTCTATTACGGTTTCAATTCTTAAGCCAATATCGCTAATACCTTTTAACGAATCGAGACCGTGAATATTGCTGCTTTTTCGCATCGCTTGTTCTACTTTTAGAATGTGTAGTCCTTTGTTTTGAAAGCGTACGTTTTCTTTGTAAAAGAGTTTGTTTTCTTTGATGTCTGTATAACCAGATCCTAAAAAATCACCTACTTTATCTGTCATTTCATACTCTAAAGTATCGATAACTTTTAATCCGTTCGGAAACTCCATACTCGCAATCAAAAACAAGTTGCTAAACTCGTAGTCTTTATTATTTCTAATATTGATAAAAATATTGTTTTTAGAAATCGTGTCTTCAACCTCAACTTGAAATTCTACCACATCACCTTTTAACCAAATATTATTTTCAACCGGATAATATGTATCAAATGTTTGGTTTGAATCGCAAGAAATCAACCCTAAAAAAAGAACCGCTAAAACAAAAATATTACGCATCTTTTTGATCTTTTCTAGGTGGTCTTGGTTTCCTATTTCTGTTATTGTTTTTTTGTTGATTCGGATTTCCTCCAGAATTTTGAGATGGTTTTTGACCTCCCTTTTTATTTGCTCCTTGTTTAGGTTTGTTCTGATTCTGTTGCTGCGGTTTATTCCCTTGTTGCCTATTTTTATTTTGAGGCTTTCTGTTTTTATTTTTCTTGCGATTGCCTTTTCGCTTCGGTTGATCAAAACGTGTTAARCTATCTTCRCCAACRGCATCTTCGAAACTSACCTYTTTAKCTGGAGCTAATTCTAGCTCAAAATCTTCTAAGGAAGAAACAACTTCTCCGCCTTTATTTGCGTCAATAATTTCATTTAATTGTGACAAATCAAGCTTGTACCATTTAAAAGAATCATTTTTATAAGTATACCAAAACTCCTCTTTAAAGATGTCCATTTTTACAAAAACAGCATCTCCTTTTTCAGTTTTAAGAATGGTTTCTTTTTTAGGAAATTTCTTAAGAGCATCTAAATAGGTGTCCAACTCAAAATTTAAACAGCACTTTAATTTTCCGCATTGACCAGATAATTTTTGTGGATTTAAAGACAATTGTTGGTAACGTGCCGCTGCCGTATTTACCTTTCTAAAATCGGTCAACCAAGTGGAGCAACATAGTTCTCTACCACAAGACCCAACACCTCCAAGTCTTGCTGCTTCTTGTCGCAAGCCAACTTGTTTCATCTCAACTCTAATTCTAAAAGCGCTTGCAAAATCACGAATTAATTGTCTAAAATCTACACGTTCATCAGCCGTATAATAAAAGGTTGCCTTGTTACCATCACCTTGATATTCTACATCAGACAACTTCATTTTTAGGTCTAATCGTCCTAAAATTTCACGTCCTCTTTTTTGAGTTTCAATTTCTTTACCTCTTGCACGCTCCCAAATTTCGATATCTCTTTGCGATGCTTTTCGGTATATTTTTTTAACCTCTTCACTATCGTCAATTGCAACGCCTTTTTTCTTCATTTGGATGCGAACCAACTCACCCGTCAAAGAAACGGTACCAATATCATGTCCTGGAGAACCTTCAACAGCAACGACTTCGCCCATGCATAATTGCAGAGATTCGTTCTTAAAAAAATGTTTGCGTCCGTTTTTAAAACGTACCTCAACAATGTTAAAAGGTGCTTGTCCGCTAGGAAGCGTCATGTTAGATAACCAATCAAAAACGGTAAGTTTATCACAACTTCCTGTTCCACAACTTCCGTTGCTTTTGCATCCTTTTGGAACACCGTTAGTATCAGTAGAGCAACTATTACAGCTCATATTTATATATTTTGAAATGTCTAATAAATTAATTTAAAAGACATTATAAGGTTAGTATTCTTTTTTCACTAATCCGTAAAGATATGGAAAAAGAAAAAGAGTTTTAGAAAAAATTTTAAGAGAGATTGAAAGGTGCTTTTAGATCTCTACTGCGCGCGAACTGACACTAAAAAACGAATCAAAACAATTGTCAATCTAAGCTTGTAGAAGATGGTTTGAAAATTAACTTCTAAAAGATTTCGACAAGCTCAATTTGACAAAATAAAAAAGTACTACTATGTTTGTTTTACCTCAATAATTTTAACAGGACACGCTTCTTTTGCTTTTAAACTATCATCAAAAATAGTTTCGTCGGGAGATTTTAAGGTAAAAAATCCTTTCTTATCTTTAGAGTGAAGTAAGACTGATTTACCATCTTTTTTTGACATCTGAAATTGCGCAGGAGCTAACTCCACACAATAATTACAGCCAATACATTTGGCTCGTTGAAGTGTAATAATAACCATTATGCCTCTACTTTGTTTTCAACAATTTTATACAATTTATCAGAAGTTCTGATTCTAAATTCAAGTGGAATTGTAACTGAATCTCCTTTTTCTCCTTTGGATTTTTTCTCATCATTCACCAACATTTCAGAAACTTTCATTTCTTTCGCGCCAGTTGTTGGACCTGTAACTAAAATGGTGTCGCCTATAGAAATATCATACGCTTCAATTTTAAATTCTCCAATTTTTGGTTTTGGAAAATAATGCATTCCTTTTCCTAAATACACTTTCTTTTGAGTTGCATGAGAACCCGAACCTTTGCTCCACTCTCCTAATTTTTGACCCAAATAATACCCAGACCAAAATCCGCGATTGTACACTTTTTCGAGCTCCAACATCCAATCAATTACTTTTTCTTTAGAGTACGTTCCTGCTTCGATTTCATCAATTGCCTCTCGGTAACATTTAATCACTTTAGCAACATATTCTGGCGCTCTTCCACGACCTTCAATCTTTAAAACTTTAATTCCTGCATCTGCAATTTCATCTAAAAAATCGATGGTACACAAATCTTTTGGAGACATAATATACTCATTATCCAACTCCATTTCAAAACCAGTTTCTTGGTCAATCACCGTATATTTTTTTCTGCAATTTTGCTTGCAAGCACCTCTATTTGCTGATGAATTTGCAGAGTGCAAACTCATGTAGCATTTTCCAGAAACTGCCATACAAAGTGCTCCATGTCCAAAAWTTTCAACCTCAACCAAATTACCTGAAGGACCACAAATATTTTGCTTTTCAATCTGCTCGGTAATCTTTTTTACCTGACGTAAACTCAACTCACGACTCAACACCATCGTATCAGCAAACATCGCATAAAATTTCGCTGTTTCAATATTTGTAATGTTGATTTGAGTAGAAATATGCACCTCCATACCAATAGTTCTTGCGCTCGCAATCACCGCTTGATCCATCGCAATCACCGCAGTAATAYCTGCATCTTTTGCTTTTTGCAATAAGATTTTTACAATCGATAAATCATGATCATAAATAATAGTATTTAAGGTAAGATACGTTCTAACATTTTTACTTTTACATCGGTCTGAGATTTCTTTCAAATCATCCAAGGTGAAATTTACAGTCGCTCTCGCTCTCATGTTCAATTGCTCCACTCCAAAATAAACGGAGTCCGCACCATTATCTAAAGCCGCTTGAAGCGATTCGAAATTTCCGGCAGGAGCCATTAATTCTATTTTCTGCATGTTCTTATTTTTTAAATTTTAAGACTTCCGAACGTCCTTTTTTGAAAATCTTATTGCTATTTCCTTTTCCTTTTCTCAAAGTTTTTTGTTCTTCAAAAGGTAATGCTGCAACTTCTTTACAATCATCAGAACAACAAGTATTCATTTTTTCTGAACATGATTCGCATTGAATAAATAACAAATGACACGCTTCATTGTCACAATTTACATGTTCATCGCAAGGTTTTCCACATTGATGACATTGCGAAACTACATCGTCAGAAATTCGTTCTGAACGACGATGGTCAAACACAAAATTTTTCCCTAAAAATTTATTTTCTAACCCTTCTTCTTTCACCTGACGCGTATATTCAATTATACCGCCTTCGAGTTGAAATACATTTTTAAACCCTTTGTGTTTATAATAGGCGCTCGCTTTTTCACAACGAATTCCGCCCGTACAATACATCATTAAATTTTTGTCTTCTTTATGGTCTTTTAAATCTGCTTCAATAATATCTAATGAGTCTCTAAACGTATCTACATCTGGAGTTACCGCACCATCAAAATGCCCAATTTCGCTTTCGTAGTGATTGCGCATATCCACACAAACCGTATTCGAATCTTCCAACATTTTGTTGAATTCTTCGGCATTTAAATGCACTCCAATATCGGTAACATCAAAAGTATCGTCATTCAAACCATCGGCAACAATTTTATTTCTGACTTTTACTTTCAGTTTTAAGAACGATTTATTGTCTTGCTCTACAGCAATATTTAAACGAACATTCTTTAAAAATGGAATGCTATCTATATGTATTTTAAAATCCTTAAAGTTTTCTGCAGGAACAGAAAGCTGCGCATTGATTCCTTCATAGGAAACATAAATGCGTCCTAATACATCTAATTTATCCCAATTAATATATAATTGATCTCTAAAAGTTTGTGGATCTTTTATCTTGTGATATTGATAAAAAGAAATGGTCAAGCGTTCTTTTCCCGCTTTATCTATTAATTCAGCGCGTTCTTTCGCACTTAACTTATTGTACAGTTGCATGCTATACCAATTTAGTTAAACAAAAATTTCGTGCAAATGTACATTAGAATCCTCGATTTTAAGTCATTTAAAATCAAAAATACATTTATAAGGCGAATGCATTGTTAACTATTTAACAATCTGAATTAATGTGATAAAATTCCTCTAATTGCTTTCTATCTATTCCTTTTTTCTGACCTTTGTATCTTAATAGATTTAAACATAAAATTATGAAAGTTGCTGTTGTTGGCGCTACCGGAATGGTAGGAACCGTGATGCTAAAAGTATTGGAAGAACGTAATTTTCCGGTAACGGAATTAATCCCTGTGGCATCGGCAAGATCTGCAGGAAAAAAAATATCTTATAAAGGAAAAGATTATACGGTTGTAACTTTAGAAGATGCTGTAAAAATGAATGCTGATGTTGCGTTATTTTCTGCAGGTGGAGATACTTCTTTAGAATGGGCTCCAAAATTTGCTGAAGCAGGAACGACGGTTATTGACRATTCATCGGCTTGGAGAATGGATCCTACTAAAAAATTAGTGGTGCCAGAAATTAATGGTGATGTGTTGACCAAAGAGGATAAAATTATTGCAAATCCAAATTGCTCTACCATTCAATTGGTGATGGCATTGGCGCCTTTGCATGACAAGTATAAAATGAAACGTTTGGTGGTTTCTACCTATCAATCTGTTTCTGGAACTGGTGTAAAAGCGGTGCAACAATTAGATAATGAAGAAGCCGGAATTGAAGGTGAAATGGCATATCCACATCCAATTGGGAGAAATGCGTTGCCACATTGTGATGAATTTTTAGAAAACGGATATACTAAAGAAGAAATGAAATTGGTAAAAGAGCCAAAGAAAATTTTACGTGATGATTCTTTTTCTGTAACTGCAACTGCGGTTAGAATTCCAACCGCGGGAGGACACTCAGAAGCTGTAAATGTGCAATTCGAAAATGATTTTAATTTGGATGATGTGCGTCAATTATTAAATGATTTTCCAGGAGTTGTGGTACAAGACAATTTAGAGACTAACACCTATCCAATGCCTGTTTATGCACACGAAAAAGATGATGTTTTTGTTGGAAGAATCCGAAGAGACGAGTCACAACCAAAGACATTAAATATGTGGGTGGTAGCTGATAACTTACGAAAAGGAGCTGCTACAAATACCATTCAGATTGCTGAGTATTTGGTGGAGAATGGATTGGTATAGTACTAATTTTGTTTAACCTTTCAACTCCGCTCAAGGTGACAAAATCATCTAGACAATAAACTAAAGACTGCBTTGCTTTTAGATATTAGAAACCTCGAATTAACTTCGGGGTTTTTTGTTGGTTGCAACTAAAAAAATATCTTAAATTCGCAATTCACTTTTAAAATACCCAACCTTGGCAAAAGCAAAAAAAGTCACGCCTTTAATGAAACAATACAACGCTATCAAGCTTAAATATCCTGATGCGATGTTGTTATTTAGAGTCGGTGATTTTTACGAAACTTTTGGTGACGATGCTGTAAAAGCATCTAAAATTTTGGGCATTGTTTTAACCAAACGCGGCGCAGGAAGTGAAACCGAAACTGCCTTGGCGGGTTTCCCGCATCACTCTATGAATACCTATTTACCCAAATTGGTGAAGGCGGGTTGTAGGGTGGCAATTTGCGATCAGTTAGAAGATCCCAAAATGACAAAAACCATTGTAAAACGTGGAGTTACAGAGTTGGTAACTCCGGGTGTTGCATTGAATGATGAAGTGCTGCAAGCCAAGACAAATAACTTTTTGGCGGCGATACATTTTGGCAAAAAACGCATCGGAATTTCTTTTTTAGATATTTCTACAGGCGAGTATTTAACTGCTCAGGGCAACACAGAATACATCGATAAATTACTACAGAATTTTAGTCCGAGTGAGGTGTTGGTTCAAAAACAACACAAGGTAAAATTCTTTGAAAATTTTGGAGAACGTTTCAATACTTTTTATTTGGATGATTGGATTTTTCAAACTGATTATGCTCTTGAAAATTTAACCAATCACTTTAAAATAAAATCCCTAAAAGGTTTTGGAATTGATGATTTATCCGAAGGCATTATTGCCTCTGGAGCGGTGTTGTATTATTTGTCAGAAACACAACATAACAACTTAAAACACATCACTTCTATCCAGCGAATATCAGAAGATAATTATGTTTGGATGGATCGATTTACCATCCGAAATTTAGAATTGTATCAAGCAAATTCTCAAGAAGCCGTTACGCTTTTAGATGTAATTGACAAGACGATTTCTCCAATGGGCGGTCGTTTATTAAAACGATGGTTGGCATTTCCATTAAAGAATATTGAGCAAATAAAAAATAGGCAGGAAATTGTAAAATATTTAATTGACCATGATGATTTCTTCGAAATTACAACCTATCAAATAAATCAGATTAGTGATATTGAACGACTCATTTCTAAAGTTGCGACTGGTAAAATAAGTCCGAAAGAAGTGGCCTTGTTAAAAGATTCTTTACAGGCAATTCTTCCTATTAAAGTAGCGGCTGAAAAAAGTAAGAATTCTCATTTACAAAATATTGGCAAATCTTTAGATGATTGTAAATCACTGATTGAAAAAATTGCAATCACCTTACATGAAAATGCACCGGTAAACATCAACAAAGGAAATGCAATTGCAAATGGCGTGTCACAAGAGTTGGATGATTTGAGAGCTATTTCAAATTCTGGAAAAGAGTATTTGGACAACATGGTGAAGCGCGAAATTGAGCGCACCGGAATCTCGTCTTTAAAAATTGCCTTTAACAATGTGTTTGGATATTATATTGAGGTCAGAAATACACATAAAGACAAGGTTCCTGAAGAATGGATTCGTAAGCAAACCTTAGTGAATGCTGAAAGATATATTACCGAAGAGTTAAAAGAATATGAAACTAAAATTTTAGGTGCCGAAGAAAAAATCAGTAAATTAGAGCAACAACTTTTTTCGGATTTGATTCAATTTTTACTAAAATTTATCAACCCTGTTCAGAAAAATGCGCAGTTAATTGCGCAAATAGATTGCCTCTGTTCTTTTGCTTTAACGGCGAAAGACAACAATTATATTCGTCCTATAATTGATGAATCTACGGATTTAGATATTAAAAATGGACGCCACCCTGTCATCGAAAAACAATTGCCAATTGGCGAAGAATATATTGCCAATGATGTGGTGTTGAATAGAACTCAGCAGCAAATTATTATGATTACGGGGCCAAACATGAGTGGTAAATCTGCTATTTTACGACAAACTGCTTTGATTGTTTTATTGGCGCAAATGGGAAGTTATGTTCCTGCTCAAAATGCAAAAATTGGGTTGGTTGATAAGATTTTTACACGTGTTGGAGCGAGTGATAATATCTCGATGGGCGAATCTACTTTTATGGTTGAGATGAATGAAACGTCGAGTATTTTGAATAATTTATCTGACCGTAGTTTGATTTTGTTGGATGAAATTGGAAGAGGAACAAGTACCTATGATGGTATCTCAATTGCTTGGGCAATTGCCGAATATTTGCATGAACATCCTACAAAAGCAAAGACCTTGTTTGCAACTCATTATCATGAATTAAATGATATGACGGAGACTTTTGAGCGGATCAAAAACTTTAATGTATCAGTAAAAGAGCTCAAAGACAATGTGATTTTTTTGCGCAAATTAGTAGCTGGTGGTAGCGAACATAGTTTCGGAATTCATGTTGCAAAATTGGCTGGAATGCCATCAACCGTGATTCATAAGGCAAATAAAATGTTGAAGAAATTAGAGGAATCACATTCTTCAGAAGATATCAAAAATAAATTAAAACAAGCGCAGGATGAAGATGTACAGTTGAGCTTTTTTAAACTAGATGACCCCTTGTTAGAAGATGTAAAAGAAGAAATTTTATCAACCAATATTGATACATTAACTCCGATAGAAGCTCTGATGAAATTGAATGAAATTAAGCGAATGCTGACGAAGAAATAATCTGTTCACTTCGACTCCGCTCAGTGAACAATCTCCCAAAAAACACAATTTCAAGTAATGGTAAACAATTTAGAACAGGGTTTTTTTGGTATCGGAATTCAGAATGGAAAGACTCCAGAAAATTTAGGAGTGCTTTGGCGTTCTGCTCAAAATTTGGGGGCGAGTTTTATTTTTACCATTGGCAACAGGTATGCAAAACAAGCTTGCGATACGCATAAAGCTGTGGGCGCAATGCCCTATTTTCATTATGAAAGTTTTGATGATTTCTTTAAAAATTTACCAAAAGGAGCAATGTTAGTAGGTGTAGAATTGGATGAAAAAGCAGTACAGCTAGAAACATTTAAACACCCAAGAAGGTGTGTTTATTTGTTGGGAGCCGAAGACCATGGATTGTCAAAAATAGCGATTGAAAAATCTCATTTCTTGGTAAAGTTTAAATCAGAATTGAGTTTAAATGTGTCCGTTGCGGGGAGTATTGTGATGTACGATAGGCAATCAAAAAACATGTAATTTGTCCTATTTTAATACGCTAATTAATACGTCACTACGAGTGTTTTTTGTGAAGAATGAGTAAAAAATGTATCGAGAAGATTATACAAATCACCTTTATTAAACGAAAAATAGTACTTTTGATGGTTCTACCACTATTTGTGTGGGTAAAGATCTAATCCCCCATGAAAAAACAGTATAGCGCTTCTAAAATTCTTAAAAGTTCTATAGCCCTTTGCTACAGTTTTAATCTCTTGGATTTTTCCATTTAACCTTTCTGCCATTGCATTAGAGAAACTATGAGTTAAGGCGTTACAGACTCCTTTTATATGGTTATTAAACATTTTGGCGACCTTAATGATTTCTTTAATATTTGTATTTAAAGCGCTTGCTCCCCATTTTATGAATAATGTAATCGCTTGGTTTAATGTTGAACTACCAAAAATATCTTTAAAATTTTCTTTTACTCTCCAAGCTTTGCTTACTTGATAATTGGCTGCTTGAATATGCTCAAAAATAATCTGTTGTTTATCCGTCAAATTCTCTTTGTTTTTAAGCAATACAAACCTACTATTTTTTAATTCTTCGTGCTGTTTCACCTCTCTTCTTCTTACTTTATCAATAGCATCATTTAGATATTTGATAAGATGAAAACGATCATGCACTACCTTTGCTTTAGGAAACACATCTTCTACAGATTTTAAATAAGCCTTCCACATATCCACCGATACGGTTTCTACATTACCTCGCTGTTCTAGACTCACAACCTGCCTTAATAATGTTTTTGTGGCTTGTGCATCTCTACCTTCAGCAATATCTATAACACAACCTGCTAAAGGGCTACTCAAAACAGTAATATAATTATGCCCTTTTCTGAATGACTTCTCATCGAGACTTAAGTTTTTAAATGTGAGATTTTTTGGACGACGCTCCAATCCTCGACGAACAGAAAGATGAATAATCCGATTAACTACATTAAATCCACAATCCAATAAGTTAGCCGTTTGTGTTTGATTTTTAGAGGCTTTTAATAAATCAATAGTCAATCGCTCGAACAGATAGGTGTGTCGCTCATAATTATCTGCCCAAGGAACAGAAATCGTTTTGAAACCCAAAGACGATTTGACTCTTGGAACCCGACAGTTGATATAGGTTTTAAACTGCATCGTATCTAAATGACGCCATCTACGAGTGACTCTATGGTCATAAATACTGCATAATTCCATAGTCTCTGGACACGCTCCTTTTTTACCTATAAAACTCACAAAAACATCTACTTCGTTTAAATTAAAATCGACTTTTACATCGTCGACTTTCCAATCATCACCATAATTTAATAGCAAATCAAAGAACTGTTCTGAAAACATATTTTTTTTTTGCTAATTTAGCAATTCCACAACATTCGTGGTAGAACCAATAAAACATATGATTGTTTCTCTTTGTTTGCAATGATAGACCTGAAAGTTACCTGTGCAATAACTGTTAATAACTATTAAAATATCCTCTTTTATTTTTTACATCTAAAGTGTATTTTAGCCTTCCCTCAACTCTCAAAGGCAATGGCTGCAGAAACTAAATATACCGAAGACAATATCCGTTCACTCGACTGGAAAGAGCATATCCGTATGCGTCCCGGAATGTATATTGGTAAACTCGGCGATGGCTCTTCTCCCGATGATGGTATCTACATTTTAATCAAAGAAATACTCGATAATTGCATCGATGAGTTTGTGATGGGTGCTGGTAAAACCATCGAAGTTTCTGTAAAAGACACCACTGTAACTATTCGTGATTATGGGCGTGGAATTCCTCTCGGAAAAGTAGTAGACGTCGTTTCTAAAATGAATACCGGTGGTAAGTATGACTCCAAAGCTTTTAAGAAATCTGTTGGACTGAATGGTGTTGGTACCAAAGCTGTGAATGCTTTGTCTAACTATTTTAAGGTGCAATCTATTCGTGAGAATCAATCAACTTTTGCAGAATTTGAGCGAGGTGAGTTGACCCACAAATCTGATATCGAAGAATCTTCGCTTCGTAAGGGAACGAAAGTAACTTTTACTCCGGATAAAGAAATTTTCTTGAAGTATAAATTCCGAAGTGAGTACATCATCAAAATGATTAAAAACTATGTGTATCTAAACACAGGTTTGACAATTGTTTTTAATGGTGAAAAATATTATTCTGAAAATGGATTAAAAGATTTGTTAGAAGAAAATATTGCTGATGAGTCAATGTTATTTCCAATTATTCATCTCTTAGAAGAGGATATTGAAATAGCATTAACATACAGCAAAGCGCAATATAGCGAGGAGTTTCATTCCTTTGTAAACGGACAACATACAACCCAAGGAGGTACACATCAAAATGCATACAGAGAAGCGGTTGTAAAAASCATTCGCGATTATTTCGGTAAGAATTATGATGCTTCTGATGTTCGGAAATCCATCGTGACCGCGGTTAGTATTAAGGTGATGGAACCTATTTTTGAGAGTCAGACTAAAACAAAATTGGGTTCTACCGAAATGGGTGGGGGCTTGCCAACRGTSCGAACTTTYATYAMCGATTTTGTRAAAMSWMRTTTRGATAATTWCCTWCATMRMAAYCCTGATRYRGCKGAGAAAATTCAGAAGAAAATARTWCARGCWGAAAARGAAMGMAARGAWTTATCRGGWATYCGGAAAYTRGCRAGRGAWMGWGCWAARAAAGCAAATCTTCACAATAAGAAATTGAGAGATTGTCGTACACATTTAGGTGATATGAAAAAAGACAATCGATTAGATAGTACCTTATTTATTACCGAGGGAGATTCAGCAAGTGGATCCATTACCAAATCAAGAAACGTAAACACGCAAGCAGTTTTTAGTTTAAAGGGAAAACCTTTAAATTCGTACGGATTGAGTAAAAAAATCGTGTATGAAAATGAGGAATTCAACTTATTACAATCCGCATTAAATATTGAAGATGGGATTGAAAATCTGCGGTATAATAATATCGTAATCGCAACTGATGCCGATGTTGATGGGATGCATATCCGTTTATTACTGATTACTTTCTTCTTACAATTCTTTCCAGAATTAATCAAAGAAGGGCATCTTTATATTTTAGAAACTCCATTGTTTAGAGTGCGTGATAAAAAAGAAACCTTCTATTGTTATTCTGAACAAGAACGAAGAGATGCCATCAAAAAATTAAGAGGAAAACCAGAGATCACACGATTTAAAGGATTGGGAGAAATCAGTCCAGACGAGTTTGTACATTTTATAGGAAATGACATTCGATTAGACCCTGTAATGTTAGATAAAGAAATGCCAATTGAAAAATTATTGGAATTCTATATGGGGAAAAACACACCAGATAGACAAAAGTTTATCATCGAAAATTTAAAAGTAGAATTAGATTTAGCTGAAGAATAAATGTAGCAATATCTATCCTGTAAGGTTTCAAAACCCTTGTAGGTATAAAATAAATTGTCATTCCCGCGGAGGTGGGAATCCAACATAACAAATTAAAGAGATCTCTGCCCCGATAATTTTCGGATTCGTAGAAATGACAGAAGTATGCAAGACGAACACGACAACCAAGAAGAACATCAAGAAGAATCCTGTAAGTGCCATTAGCACCTTTCTTCCTATGCTTGATAAACCTGATTTTTTACTTGACATACGTTGCTATTAATAGGGGCAAATTTAACAATGTGTTTAGAAGGGGCTTAACTTTATTTTGATATTGAACAGTTCTAAATAAAATTTGCCCCAATGTACAAATTACTGAGAAGTATTTTCTTTTTGATGCCAGCGGAAAAGGCACATTATACCACAATGAGACTGTTCAAATTCGTGCGTAAATTTGGTTTTGTTAAACGTATGTTCCAATTTACGTCCGAGCCTATAACACTAGACGG
>NVSL01000009.1 GCA_002401215.1 Flavobacteriaceae bacterium
ATGCTATGTTGGTTGCTGAAAAACTCGGAATCCCATTTCAAGTAGTCGATTTAAGCGAGCAATACAAAGATAAGATTGTCGATTATATGTTCCGCGAATACGAGTTAGGACGCACACCAAACCCTGATGTCTTATGCAACCGCGAAATCAAGTTCGATGTCTTTCTAAAAATAGCCTTAGACCTGGGTGCAGATTATGTAGCAACAGGGCATTATTGTCGAAAGGGCGAATTGGTCACTGAGCATAGTCGAAGTAAGGAGGGTAAAACCACCTATCAATTACTCGCAGGAAAAGATAACAACAAAGACCAATCTTATTTTTTATGTCAATTATCACAAGCCCAATTGGCAACCTCTTTATTCCCAATTGGCGAGTTGACAAAACCAGAAGTACGTGCCATTGCTGCTGAACAAAACCTAATTACTGCGGATAAAAAAGACTCGCAAGGTTTATGCTTTATAGGTAAAGTTCGCTTGCCAGATTTCTTGCAACAAAAGCTCCAACCCAAAGAAGGTGTGATTATTCAAATCCCTTCGGATTCTAATATCTTTGATAGAACAATCCCTACATTCAAAAATAAAGAAGATGAACTAGCATTCTATGCAACAAAATTTCAATATTCTAAGGAAGATGGAAAAGTAGTTGGTAAACACCAAGGCGCACATTATTTTACTAAAGGACAGCGAAAAGGATTAGCAGTAGGAGGTACCAAAGAAGCCTTATACGTCATAGAAACTGATGTAAATGAGAATGTAATTTATGCAGGCGAGGGTAAAACCCACCCAGGATTGTATCGCAATGTGTTGTTTGTTACCAATGATGAAATTCATTGGATACGCACCGACTTAGCATTAAAGAATGGAGAATCATTAGAAGTCGAAGCACGCATCAGATACCGTCAGCAATTAGAAAAAGCAACCATTTATAAAGTAGAAAATGGTTTGTATGTAGCCTTCCAAAACCCACAATCCGCTATCACCGAAGGGCAGTTTGTAGCATGGTATCAAGGCGATGAATTGTTGGGGTCGGGAGTTATATCTTAATATTCAGTTTACAGTTTCGGTCACCAGTATTCAGCCCTCTGTCATCCGTCTTCCTTCTTTTTTTCATACCTTTATTCCATGAAAAACATTTCCCTAATTATAGCCCTACTACTATTCCAAAGTATTTTTTCGCAACAAGATGCTTGGATATACCTAACAGACAAACCCAATGCTGCAACAGAATTGGCAAACCCTATAACAATCTTATCACAAAAAGCAATTGATAGGAAAGCACTCCACGGAGTCGCAATTGATGTACGAGATGCTCGTGTCGAAGCTTCGTATGTCACGCAAATAAAAGCAGCTACGGGTATCACAATAATGACCAAATCTAAATGGCTCAACGCACTTCATATTCGCGGTACAGAAGCTGATATCAATGCGCTTTCTAGTTTTAGTTTTGTTGATTATATTGACTTTGCAGACAATAGTTTAAACAATCGTCCTGTAAATCAACAAGGAGAAACCGAACAATTCAACGAAACATTTACCACTCTTAATTATGGGAATGCCGCCAATCAAATACAGATGTTTAAAGGTGACGAGTTGCACTTATTAAATTATACCGGATTTGGAATGACCATCGCCGTATTAGATGCAGGTTTCATAAATGTGAACACAATGGGAGCTTTTCAACGTGCACGCGATGCGGGTAATATTATCAGTATGTACGATTTTGTAGATGCTACTGATGATGTGTATATCAACCAAACAAGCGACCATGGTACGATGGTGTTGAGCACCATGACCGGGTATGTGGATACGCAATTTGTAGGGACTGCCCCCGATGCAACCTACTATTTATTTAGAACCGAAAATGCCCCTGCCGAAAACCCCGTAGAAGAAAGTTATTGGGTCGCAGCTGCTGAGGTCGCTGACAGTATTGGTGTCGATATTATCAACACTTCTTTAGGATACAATACCTATGATAACTCTGCCTACGATTACACGCAAGCAGATATGAATGGCACGACTACTTTTATATCTCGTGGGGCAAACATCGCTTTTGAAAAGGGAATACTTTTAGTAAACTCTGCGGGTAATTCTGGTAACAATAGTTGGGGAATTGTAACTGCCCCTGCTGATGCTGCWGGTGTCTTAACCATAGGTGCGGTAGATGCTGCGGGTAACTACGCATCGTTTAGTTCTATTGGTTCTACGGATCARCCAACGCAAAAACCTGATGTGATGACCCAAGGTTCTGGGAGTTGGGTGATTGATCAAAATAATGCAATTAGGTCAGCAAATGGAACCTCATTTAGTTCACCAATTATGGCAGGTGGTGTTGCGTGTTTGTGGCAAGCATTGCCAAATAAAACCAATGCAGAGATTATGCAATTGATTCGAGAATCAGCATCTATTTATAACGCGCCAACTTTTACAATGGGATACGGAATTCCTGATTTGCAATTGGCATTATCGCTATCAATTCCTGATGAAGAATTTTATTCGTTGATGTTATTTCCAAATCCTACAAATGATTCTTTTTCGATTCAATCATCTATACAAAATGATGTGATAACCATTTTTTTGTTTGATGTGTTGGGAAAACATATAGCTACGAGTTCACAGAATTATTTAAACAATAGATTTGACATTTCTTTTTTGTCTAGCGGAATTTATGTAGCAGATATTAAAAACGGAGAACATCATTCAATGGTGAAAATCATCAAAAAATAGTCATAATGCTTGAATATATTAAGGTCTCCTCGAGCGCAGTCGAGAGGTTTTTTAATAACTAGTAACTTTAAAAATATACCTAGCAATGCAAAATAAAATTACTCAACTTTTCAAAATACAATACCCACTCATTCAAGCAGGAATGGTTTGGAATAGCGGTTATAAATTAGCATCAGCAGTTTCTAATGCCGGTGGATTAGGATTGATTGGTGCTGGAAGTATGCATCCAGAAGTATTGAGAGAACATATCAAAAAATGTAAAAAAGCAACTGACAAGCCCTTCGGGGTAAACGTACCAATGTTGTATCCAGAGATACAAAAAATAATGGATATTTTGGTAGAAGAACAAGTAAAGATTGTTTTTACATCCGCAGGGAATCCGAAGACATGGACTTCTTTTTTGCAGTCAAAAGGAATAACTGTTGTGCATGTGGTAAGCAGCGTAAAGTTTGCTTTAAAGGCTCAAGCAGCTGGGGTTGATGCAGTAGTCTCAGAAGGGTTTGAAGCGGGAGGACATAACGGGCGAGAAGAAACAACCACCTTTACTTTGATTCCGATGGTGAAAGAGAAAATAAGCATCCCGTTAATTGCTGCTGGTGGAATTGCAACAGGACGAGGTATGTTGGCAGCAATGGTTTTAGGTGCTGACGGAGTCCAAATTGGAAGTAGATTTGTAGCTAGTTTAGAATCTTCAGCGCATCAAAAATTTAAACAATCTGTGGTGGATGCAAAAGATGGAGATACCCAATTAACGCTAAAAGAATTGACTCCGGTTAGGCTATTAAAAGGTTCTTTTTATAATGAGGTTAAAAGTTTATATCAAACAAATCCAACAAAAGAACAACTACAAGAATTGTTGGGTAGAGGCAGAGCTAAAAAAGGAATGTTTGAAGGTGATTTGGAAAATGGTGAATTAGAAATTGGGCAAATTGCAGGATTGATTCACGAAATAAAACCCGCTGCTGAAATTGTAAAAGAGATTATTTCGGAGTATGAAATGGTGAGGGGTTTAATTAAGAAGGAATAATTAAAAATGAATGATTAAAAGTTAATAATGAAAAGTGAAGAATGAATTTCAACAAAATATAGAAAAAATTATTTACTAAAAAACATCAGCTTTATTGAGGCTATCAACATCATCACTCCAAATATTTTTTTCAATGTTAGTTGGTCAATTTTTAAAGCGATTTTAGATCCAAAAAATCCACCAATAATAAATACTGCGGATACAATTAATGCCATTTTCCAATCAATAGCTCCCGCCTGATGATAATTGTAAACTGCCAAAAAAGTTACGGGAGGTAGCATCACCGCCAAACTCATTCCTTGCGCATTGTGTTGTGTAATCCCTAGGAAAATCACAAACATGGGCACCATTAAAATTCCACCACCAACACCAACGAGTCCACTTAAAATTCCGGCAACAAGCCCAATAACGATTAATAAAAGTACGGTTGTTAATGTCATTTTGATTTTCATTTTATTGTGGTAATTTGATGTAATATAATTTGCGTGTTTTATTGTTGAGCTTGTTTTCTCTCAACCACGGATTGTGAATTTTAAGCTCCTTATAATTGGTTCCAAAGTTTTGTGCAAACAAAGCAATATCTGTAATAGCAGTATCCACTTTTACTATTTTGGTAGCCTCTAAATTGTACAAATCTTCTTTGTCAAATTTAAAAMCWWWSTTYWCWKTATNGCTCWTGMYWYSYTKSWTWKSSRYAAKKSYRWAMRSAYMWMYMMCSRWKTYTTYKMSWWRKWATWWSTMRWAAWWWKTMRSAMCWCKYTGACTTTTTAACCGTCTTGATATTCCTGCATTACCTCCGTTATAAGCTGCTGCAGCCAAGGTCCACGAGCCAAATAATTCTTTGGAGTGAAGTAAATACACACAGGCAACTTCAGTAGCTTTTTCTAGGTGATAACGCTCATCTACATTGCTGTTTACTTCTAGTCCATTTTCTTTGGCGGTTGCTTTCATAATTTGCCAAAACCCTTTTGCACCTGCTGGCGAGGTTACATTTTGTAGGCCGCTTTCTATCAAAGCGAGGTATTTAAAATCATCAGGAATTCTATGTTTTTTAAGAATCGGTTCGATAATAGGAAAGTATTTATTGGCTCTTTTAATCAGCAATAAACTGTTAGATTGCCAATAGGTATTTACCAACAATTCGCGATCCATTCGTTCTTTAATATCTGGTTTATCAATAGGGACTAATTCTCCTGCGAAGTTTATTCCCTCGGGAATTTTTAACGCTTTTATTTCATAATTCTCACTTGTATTTTTTACCGAGTCTTTTGAAATTTCGGATGCTGTTGAACTTTGAATATAGGTTGTTGCATTGATTAATGTAAGGCTAATTATTACAATGCTGATGGCTGTGAGATATCTAAATGACTTTTTCATAAGTTCTGATTTTTAAATTAGTAGGAGTCCTAATTCTTAGCAAAAATAAGTGTTTTTAAAAGGATGAGGATGGGTCTCTCTAACTATTTTGTAACAATGTTTTTAACATATTTTTAAATGAGTCTCAGTTTGCAGTCTCAGTTTTCAGTCGTTGTAAAAAAAATCTGTTTTAAATCATAAACAATCAGTGTCATCTGTGTTCTGATAAATAATGAAAAGTTAAAACGGAATAATGAAAAGTTGAAAAGGAATAATGAGAAATTAATAAAGAATAATTAATTTCAACCATCAACCATCAACCATCAACCATCAACCATCAACCATCAACCATCAACCATCAACCATTCCCCAAAGTTTCAACCATAATCTTACTAATTGTCTTCGCTTTTTTAAGCGTCATCATAACGTGTCCCGTGCGTTTTATAACAATACAATCGTTAATATTTTTGATTGGAAAAATTTCATCTTCATCACCATGGATATGAGTAATGTTAGGAATCACTTCGGTTTGTGGCCAATGCACCACATTTTTAATTGCCCATTTTAAATACCTTGGATCGCGGACTGAAAGAAAATCATTATAGCGTTGTGCCATTTTCTCAGCTTTTTTTCCGAATATTTTTACCAATGTTTTTTCGATGCGATTGATGTGACTTGCAGGGAATAATTTATACGATTTTGAAAAACGCGTAAATGCCATACTACTCGGTAATTCGTGTTTGGTTTTTACGCTAGAGATTAAAAATATCTTTTTTGGATGGATGTGTTTGCTCATTTCTTGCACCATGATTCCGCCAAAAGAAACTCCGACCAACACCACATTTTTTTCGGTGATGGTTTCACACATTCGTTTTGCATAATCAGCAATAGATTCGTCTTTTGAAGTCGGAATAATCCACTCTAAAAAATGTAATTCAAATTGATCTTGGGGTAATTTGATGTATTTGAATATTTTAGAACTAGCTCCTAAACCGGGTACAAAATAGATGTGTGTTTTTTCGATGTTTGGCTCCATATAATTTTTTTAATTCTCTTTGTTTTTACAAAAGAGAGTCCACATTAGTAGACAGAAGTATTACTGATTTATTATCTGTTAAAAATAAGTAAAATACTTTAATTACGGAAGCTTGGATTCCTGCCTTCGCAGGAATGACAGAATTATTTTTTAATAAGTCAATATTTCTTCTAAGTAATAAAAGGTGAGATTTAATTTTTCAAAACCTTTAGAAATACTCTCTTTATCTGTAGTCATTAAAATAATTCCACAATTGTCACTTGCTCCAAATAATGCTTTCGTTTCATCATCAACCAACTCAATACTTTTTATATTTTCAATATTTATAAGCTTTATTACTGAATTGATTTTATTATCATTTATAGGATTTTCAAATCTAAARGCAAGGTTTTCTGATTTGTACTTAAGGATATAAAGAGGTTTGCAAAAACCTTTAATTCTAACTTTTCTTAAGGAATCCAAAACAGGAATTCTTTCAACTGTAATTCCATCAGGTAAAGACCATTCGATATAAATATTGCTGTCATTTTTTAACCTTTGGTTTATGAGATTTATTTTCTCTGAAAGATTTTCAATCGTATTTAATTTTTTTAACCAGAGTTCATTTTCCTTTTCTGTCAAGATCAAATTATTCTCTTGCGAGAAACAGAAAACAGAATGAAAAATAAATAATAAAAGGATTGCGTATTTCATAATTTAAACTTCAACAGTTTTTTCCGCAAAATCAAACCGCACCAAACCGTCTTCATCAATTTTAGTAAGTTTAATAGTATGTAAGGTATTCACCAATTCAGGGTTCCAAGGAGTTTTTACTTTTACATAGTTTTCTGTAAATCCGTGGATATAGCCTTCCTTGTTTTCTGATTCAAATAACACCGTTAAGGTATTTCCTAGCTGACTTTCATAAAAAAATCTTCTCTTTTTTACCGACAATCCTCTCAGCATTTTGCTACGTTTTACACGTACATTTTTTGGAACTACTCCATCCATATCCACAGCCTCTGTATTTGGTCTTTCGGAATAGGTAAATACATGTAAGTACGAAATGTCTAACTCGTTGAGGTAGTTGTAGGTTTCTAAAAAGAGTTCATCCGTTTCTCCCGGAAATCCAACGATAGCATCCACACCAATACAAGCATTTGGTAGGAGGGTTTTTATTTTTGAAACCCTATCCGTATAGGTTCTTGTTAAATACCGACGTTTCATTTTTTTTAATAATTCATCACTACCAGATTGCAACGGAATGTGAAAATGAGGGACAAAACTTTCGGAGTTTGCCACAAAGTCAATCGTTTCATTGGTCAATAAATTAGGTTCAATAGATGAGATTCGTAAACGGTGAATTCCAGCTACTTTATCTAAGGCTTGCACCAATTCAAAAAAAGTGTGTTCGTGTTTTTTATTCCCGAATTCACCCTTGCCATAATCTCCGATATTCACTCCAGTCAACACAATTTCTTTGATTCCTTTTGATGATATTTCTTTGGCATTGTCCAATACATTTTGAAGTGTGTCAGAACGTGAAATTCCACGAGCCAACGGAATCGTACAATAAGTACACACATAATCACATCCATCTTGCACTTTTAAAAATGCTCGGGTGCGATCGCCGATAGAGTAGGAACCTACATAAAAATCAGCTTCTTCAATTTCGCAGGAATGCACTTCGCCAAAATCATTTTTACTAAGGTCGTTGAGGTAATCAGTCACCTTAAATTTTTCGGTAGCGCCGAGGACTAAATCCACCCCATCAACTGCCGCTAATTCTTCGGGTTTTAATTGGGCATAACAACCAATTGCAATCACAAAAGCATTTTCGTTTTTCTTTAAGGCATTTTTTACGATGCTCTTAAATCGCTTATCAGCATTGTCCGTAACCGAACACGTATTGATGACGTAGATGTCTGCACTGTCTTCAAAATCGACACGATTAAACCCTTCTGATAAAAAGTTTCGAGAGATTGTTGAGGTTTCTGAAAAGTTAAGTTTACAGCCTAATGTATAAAAAGCAACCTTTTTTTGATKGTTCATTTTGCGTATTTTTATGCGATGCAAATTTACAACATTAATCTTATTTTTTATTGATGGAACTTATTTATGAAACCAAAAAATTGCGTGTTCTAAAATTGGTATTAGACGATTTAAACCCCTTTTATAAAATGCAAAGCAATCCGAATGTGATGCGGTTTGTAAAACCAACTACTTTGAGTTTTGAAGAAAATAAAGCAGATTTAATTCGGTTGATTTCTTTGTATGATACTCCCAAAAATGATTTTTGGATTTATGCCATTGAGCGAAAGTCAGACAATGAATTTGTGGGCTCTGTTGCCTTAGTTAAAGATGAAGGGGATGATGAAATAGGCTACAGGTTTTTAGAAAAATATTGGGGTTTGGGGTATGGAAGTGACGTTGTAAATGGACTAATTGCTTATTGTAAAAAATCAGGATTTAAAAAATTGGTGGCCTATGTTGCTGTAGAAAATGTGGCATCGAGAAAGATTGTTGAAGGTCTTGGTTTTGAATTTACAGAAAATACTTTTTGTAAAGATTTGGGGATTCCGGAGAAGAAATATTGTTTGGTATTGTAAAATTAAAGAGGTCACTTTAGTTGTGCCTCCTTCTCGAAGATGTCTTTACGAGCAAAGCGAAGTAATCTGTTTGTCTTTTATGAAAGAGATCGCTTCGGTTGTGCCGCCCTCGCGAAGACGTCTTTGCGAGCAAAGCGAAGCAATCTCATTAAATTGAGCAACTCGCATCATGAGATTGCCACATCCCTCCGGGATTCGCAATGACAAGTCATAAAAAATCCCAAAACATTCGTTTTGGGATTTTTTAGTTTTGCCTAAAGCCTAAAGCCTAAAGCCCATTATTTCTTCTTACCTTTTTTCTGTGTTTCTTGTTGCACTTGTGCTTGTTTCATTGCCGAATCTAAACGCTGACGGAAACCACTTTTCTTTTTCTCTGGTTTCTTTTTATTCTCTTCAATTTGTGCATGAATTTTAGCTTCGTCAATCACATAATGCTTAATTACTAACATGATGATAATCGTTAATAAATTCGAAACGAAATAATACAAACTCAAACTACTTGCATATTGATTAAAGAAAAACAACATCATAATAGGAGATAAATAAATCATCATCTTCATCATCTTTTGCRTATCTGGCATCCCTTCTTGCGTTGGTGCTTGCATGTTTGCTTGCTGACTTTGATTCATTTTCATATAAAAGAAAATCGCGATAGATGCTAAAATTGGGAATAGTGAAATATGACTTCCGTAGAGAGGAATATTAAATCCGAAATTATAAATATTATCATAAGATGATAAATCATCTGCCCATAAAAAGCTTTGATGTCTCAGCTCTATATTTGATGGGAAAAATCTAAATAAGGCAAAGAATACCGGCATTTGTAACAATGCAGGAATACATCCAGAGAGCATACTCACTCCCGCTTTTCTCTGAACAGCCATCGTTTCTTGCTGGCGTTTCATTGCGTTGTCTTTACCAGGGTATTTCTTGTTGATCTCTTCCATTTCTGGGCGAATCACTTTCATCTTGGCACTCGATACATACGATTTGTAAACTAGAGGCGACATGATGATTCTAACGGCAACTGTCATCAAAATAATAACAACTCCGTAGTTAGAGAAAATCGAAGCTAAGAATCCAAAAATATAAATGAATGCATACTTGTTAATCCATCCAAAAATACCCCAACCCATATCGGCAACTTCATCAAGTTGAGTGCCTTCATATGTTTTTAAAAGATTGTAATCTGTTGGTCCGTAGTACCAATTCATAGCATAGTTTAACTCACCATTTTTTAATTCTAACGGAGTTTTTAAAGTGAACTTATTGGTGACAATAGAATCTGTTTCGTCATCATTATAAAGTTTTTCAGAAATTAAATTTGCATTTTTAAACGGAATATCAGTCATTAAAGCTGATGTAAAGAAATGCTGTTTAAAGGCAACCCAATTTACTTCAGTTTCGGTTTCATTGTCATCCGGACTTAGATCATCAACTTTAGAATCTATTCTGTAGTAGAATTTAGTGTACATACTCTCTGAGCGGATACTTTTTTCATTTCTATAWNTCGTCAAATCCCACTCTAAATTCATTTGATGCGATGCGTTGAATACGTTATCCAAACCTTGAGATCGGATAGAGAAATCAACCATATAATCAGCTGGCTTAATTTCATAACGATATTCTAAGTAACGATTTCCATCAACTTTTAACTTCATAGACAATACTTGGTTCTCACCATTTTTTGTCAATGTAGGTTCGAAGTTTAAATCTTTTGTGTTTAAAATTCTGTTATCAGTAGTCCCAAAATTAATATTAAAAGAAGCATTGTTCTCTTTTATCAATTTAACCGGGTCGTTGTGATAGGTCGTAAATTCTTTTAAATGCGCCTCGATAATTTGTCCACCTTTATTAGCAATGGTCAACTTTACAAGTTTATTTTCAATAACTGTAGTACCATTTGTAGCAACATTTGCAGAAATTGCAAAAGCGCCTAAAGCATTTTGTGCTTGTATCTGTTTTAGAGAATCATTTACTTCTATATAAGTTTCAGCAGGAGCTGTTGAAGCAATAGGAGTTCTAGTTTTCTGAATCGAGTTGATAGAATCTAATCTACGTTCGGTTTTTTGTTGTTCAAGTTCTTCGGGAGTTGGTTGGTTGGTGTACATCCACCAAAGAGCGATGGCTCCTAATAATAAAAATCCTATGATAGAATTTACATCAAATTTCTTTTGTTCCATATTTTAAATTGTCATCTTGTCATTTACTTTTCTGTCATTCGCAAAAAAGTGCGACAAAAGTAGTGATTTCTGTTGAGTTAATGAATTGTTTATTTTTTCTTGTTACTCCGACTTTTCTCAGCAACCATTAGTCTTTTTTATCAAAAGTAAAAGTTGTTCACCGAGTAACGTAGAAGTGAATGTGTTTAAGACAAAGAATGTTCCAAAGCAGCTTTTACAAAATCGACAAAAAGAGGATGCGGAGTTAAAACCGTGCTCTTATATTCTGGGTGATATTGCACGCCCACAAACCAAGGGTGGTCTTTTAATTCTATAATCTCTACCAAGTTTGTATCAGGATTTTTACCGGTGGCAATCATTCCTGCATTTTCAATTTGGGCTAAATATTCATTGTTAAATTCATAACGATGTCTATGACGTTCGTCAATTATTTCTTGATTGTATATTGATTTTACTTTAGATCCTTCGGATAATTTACATTTCCAAGAACCCAATCTCATGGTACCACCTTTATCAACAACCGATTTTTGCGCTTCCATTAAATTGATAACAGGATGTGGTGTGTCAGGATTCATCTCCGTAGAAAAAGCACCTTTTAATCCTAAGACATTTCTAGAAAATTCGATGACCGCCATTTGCATCCCCAAACAAATTCCTAAGAAAGGAATCTTATTTTCACGGGCATATCTCACAGCTTCAATCTTACCTTCAATTCCACGATCTCCAAAACCAGGAGCCACTAAAACTCCGTTTAAACCTTTTAGTTCGCTCGGAACATTAGCAGGAGTCAATCCATCAGAATGAATCCAACGGATTATAACTTTTACTTCGTTTGCAGCACCTGCATGAATAAAAGATTCTACGATAGATTTATAAGCATCATGCAATTCTACATACTTTCCAATCAAACCAATTTCAACGGTATGCTTCGGATTTTTATGTCTAGTAACAAATTCATTCCACTCTTTTAGTTGAGGCTCTCCATCAATCGGAAGGTTCATTTTCTTTAAAACAACTTCATCCAATTTTTCTGCAAGCATCATATTTGGGACATCATAAATCGTTTCGGCATCCAAAGATTCTATAATTGCATCTTGTTGCACATTGCAAAATAATGCCAATTTACGTTTAATTCCGTCGTTTAATTTATGCTCAGTTCTACACACCAATATATCTGGACTCACCCCAGATTGCATCAACATTTTTACCGAGTGTTGTGTAGGTTTTGTTTTTAATTCGCCAGCTGCTGCCAAATACGGAATCAATGTTAAGTGAATAGAAACTGCATTTTCATGCCCTAATTCCCACAACAATTGACGCACCGATTCAACATAAGGAAGCGATTCAATATCACCAATAGTTCCACCAATTTCTGTAATGACGATATCAAATTCCCCCGTTTTTCCTAATAACTGAATGCGATGTTTAATCTCAWCAGTAATATGCGGAATGATTTGAACGKTCTTACCTAAATACTCACCTCTACGCTCCTTATTAATTACAGATTGATAAATACGCCCCGTCGTAACATTATTTGCTTGCGATGTTGGGATACCTAAAAAGCGTTCGTAATGCCCTAAATCTAAATCCGTTTCGGCACCATCATCGGTTACAAAACACTCACCATGTTCGTATGGATTCAAAGTTCCTGGGTCGATATTGATGTATGGATCTAATTTTTGGATGGTAACTGAGTAGCCTCTTTTTTGCAATAATTTTGCTAAAGATGCAGCAATAATACCCTTACCAAGGGATGAAGTAACGCCTCCGGTAACAAAAACGTATTTGGTTTTTTTCATGTTGTATTGGTTTGGGCAAAAGTACTAACTATTGCGTATCTGACAAAAAAAGAAGCCTTTAAAACTGATATTTTTTTTGGAGTAAAAATATTATTTAGTATCTAGAAGATAGTTTTGAAAAAGCTCATCAGGAATTGTTAAATAAGTAATATTCCTTTTAAAGAAAAACCATTTTTCTTTTCTTAAAATATAGGGGCTAAATCCAGATCTTTTACAGCCTTTGAGTGATGGAATATTATTAATATTTACAAAAGTTATAATATATCTAGCTCCAATACCATTCCCTTTTTCTGATATGATAGACATGGCTGCTGGCATAATTCTTTTACCTCTAAATTCGGGTAAAGTAAAAGCTCCTTCGAGCAGTGCTTCATCTTCTTTAAGAACTGGAAAAAGGTTATTAAAAAAAGATTGGATTTTAGAGTTTTGAGAAGATCCCATAAGCCATTGTCGATAGCAAGGGGATTCCTTTTTATTGACCGCAACATAACAGTTTAGAATGTTTTCTTCGGTTAATCCACTATTAGAATACTCTTGCTCAAAATGGCTGTCGTCTGTTGTTTTTGAGCATCTAATGGTAATATCAATCAATGCTTTTGGACTTTTAAAGTTGATATTTAAATCTCTCTTCAATCCAAAAGAATTTATTTCTGAATAGAGCCGCTTGCGAATCCCTTTAAAGATGAATTTAAATTCACCTTTTAATAGTAAATGTATTATTGTGCTGATTCTTTTCATAGACAATCACATAATTGAGAATAAAGGTACTAATTTATTTTTCAAAAAAGATTTTCCATCAACTCTGTATTTTTTTATTTGCGATTTGGAATTTGTTTTTTGGAATTTTAAGTTTTGTCATTCCTATTTGGAATTTGTCATTTGTCATTTGGAATTTATTATAACCAAACTGTAACAGATTAATTTATAACTTGTCTTTTTAACAGAAACGATTCATTGCAGCATACGAACCAACATATTGATCAACTTTTACAGCAATGTTTAAGTGGAGAGCAAAGTGCTCAATTAGAAATTTATAAGCGCTATTATAAAGCAATGTATAATACGGCACTTCGGATTTTAAACAACAGCTATGACGCTGAAGATATGATGCAGGAATCGTTTCTGATTGCATTTACAAAATTGAGCACTTTTAAAGGTGAAGTTACTTTTGGCTCTTGGTTAAAACGGATTGTGATTAACAAGTGCTTAACACAATTAAAAAAGAACAAGCGTTTTGCTGAAGTTAAATTGGAAGTTGCAAGAGAAGAAGAAATAGAATTTGAACCGGTGGATTATTCATCCGTAAAATCAGAAATGGTTTTGAATAAAATAAAAGAATTAAAAGAGAATTATAGAGTGGCATTGACGCTGCATTTGATTGAAGGATTTGATTATGAAGAAGTATCAGAAGTGATGCAAATAACAAATCAAAATAGTAGAACAACCATTTCTAGGGCAAAAAATAAATTGAGAGCATTGCTTGTAGAGGAAATGCAAGTTTAATGTCGTCAGGTCGAATGATTTTTGACACTAGGAAAAAATCGTATCGAGACTGTATAAAAGAGGTAAAGCTTCTCGATACGTTTTGATTTCATTCGCATTCAATCAAAACACTCGAAGTGACCAGGGCAAACGCACATTTTTATTTTAAATATTATAACTCCTTGAAATAGTGTAAATTAATATTTTCAGAAATTGAATATTTATAAATCATGAAAAATATTTGTACTGATTATCAACAGAATAAAAAAGTATGAGTTTGCCCTGTCGAAGTGACGAGAATATAAAACAACAACAAAATGAAAGATAATTTTAACCAACTTTTCGATAAAGATTTAGACATCGCCGAACCAACTATTGGTCATTTTGATCGCTTTGAAAAAAGACTTTCAAATGTAAGTTCTACTAAGAAAAATAGTTCTTGGAAATGGATTTCTGTAGCAGCATCCATCGTATTGTTATTTGGAGTTTGGTTAGGACAAAACCTACAATCAGATCGTTTAGAGCTGGCGGATGTCTCTCCAAAAATGGAAGAAACCCAAACGTATTTTGCATCTGTAATTAAAACGGAGGTTCAAAAAATAAACAAACAAAAAACACCAGAAAATCAAAAAATAATTGCCGATGCTTTTTTAAGAATGGACAATCTAGAAACACAATATGTCAAACTCACTAAAGAATTAAAAGAGAGTGATGCAGACAAACGAGTAATTTTTGCTATGATTTCAAACTTTCAACAGCGCATTGAAATTTTGAAAAATGTATTAGAACAAATGGATAATTTAAAACAATTAAAAACAATTAAAAATGAAACATATTTATAAAATCGCATTCTTATTTTTACTAGTCCCAACATTAATTTTTGCAACTAATGGGCTGAAAGGAAAACATACCAAAACAAAAACAATCAAAAGAGAATTTAATGTTAGTGCTGATGCCACGGTAGATTTAGATAACAAATATGGAAGTATAGATATTCAAACTTGGCATCAAAATAAAGTGACATTAGAAATAATTATTACTACAAAAAGCAGTAATGAAAGTAAGGCTCAAAACAAGTTAGATGATATTTATATTGATTTTGAAAACTCAAATAACCGAGTTTATGCTAAAACAAAATTCGAAAAATCTAGTAGTTGGAATTGGGGTAATAATAACAATGTAAGTATGGATATTCAATATATCGTACGCATGCCAAAAAGTAATAAATTGATTGTTGATATGGATTATGGCGATGTGATGCTAGACAAAATAGCTGGAAAAACAGACATCAATATAGACTACGGAAGGTTGATTGCTGGCGAGTTGTCAAATGATTCAAACAGTATCAATTTAGATTATTCGACCGGTACAACGATTGATTTTTTAAAGAACGGGAATATTGATGCAGACTATTCTACCATTACTATTGATAAAGTTGGAGACTTAAATTTGAATGCAGATTATAGTACAATAACAATTGGTGATTCGATGGCAGTTGAATACGATTTAGACTACGGAAACTTAACTATTGGCAATGCGGTTTCAATTGTTGGGACGAGTGATTACACAAGTTTAAGTTTCGGAACTATTTCTGGTTATGCTTCTATAAATGCAGATTATGGAAATCTTAAGATTGACGAGATGGGTCCTGATTTTACTTCTGTTGATATTGATACAGAATATATAGGTGTAAAAATTGGGGTAAATAGAAATAGCTCATTTGCATTAGATATTCGTACTCAATATGGAAGTGTTAAAGTTCCGAGTAAAATGGACATAATAAATCGTTTGGAGAAGAATACAAAAACAGAATTGAAAGGAACTTATAATGGAGGTAAAGGTAAAATGATTATCAATACTCAATATGGATCAGTAAAAATTATAGAAAACTAAAAAACAACAACAGATTCTAGTAGGGGTGTACGAAAAATGTAATTTCACTCTCAATCTATTAGATACAAATTCACTCCGTGACTTCGAGCCACGGGGTGAATATTTTAACACTGATATTTACTGATACGATGACTCGCAGTCATCGTATCAGTAACAGAAAATTTTGTAGTATTTTATTGAAATCAATTTTATTAAATCCTTCCGATATGTCCAACTCAATGGACATTATCACCTTCCCTTAAAAAAAAGGAAGGTGTTGTTTTAGTTTTTATGATTTAAAAATAACAAGAACTGTGTTGTAGCCAACGTCCTTTTTTATCAAAGTCAAGGTCTAAAAGAAGCATAATTTCGTGCGAGCTTAAAGTGGTTCCGCCCAAGTCTGTCAGCGTGTGGTCGTAGGTATATCCAATTCTGAATTTCTTATTTATAATCACGGCAAACATCCCACTCATCGAATCATTGTAGCGATAGGAGAGTCCCATTTCGATAAATTCGTTGAACAAAAAGTTTGCATTCAAATCAATCGAAATTGGTAAATTTGGGCTGTATTTTATAAGTGTTGAAGGTTTAAATTTTAACTTTTCTGAAATGTCAAAACGATATCCGGCAGTTGCAAAATAATTAATGTCATCAGCTATTTCAACTTGATTATCATCATAATCAATTCTAAATTTAGGCGTATTTAATAAGCGTGGAATCGAAATTCCTGCATAAAAACGTTGGTTGTAATAATAAGCACCCATCCCAATATTTGGGTAAACACCACTTATTGATGTATAAATTTCTTGGTCTGGAGTAATGCCTTCGGATAAATTATTGCTGTAAAAAGCCATTCCACCTTTTAATCCAAAAGCCAACCGATCATATTGAGATAAAACAATGGTATAAGAAACATCGATATTTACATTGGTGCTTGTTGCCAAACCAATCCTATCATTGATAACAGAAAAACCTAATCCTACTCCGTCAAAAGCACGTCCATTCAAAGAAAAAGTCATTGTTTTTGGCGCACCATCTACACCCACCCATTGCGATCGTCCTAACAAACCAATCGTTAAATCGGCACGCGCACCAACATACGCAGGATTGATTACCTGCATATTATACATGTATTGTGTGTAATGCGGAGCTTGTTGTGCATCCATTTTTAGGGCACAAAATAATAATAATATGACGAATAATTTCTTCATTTATCTAATCAACTCTATAAAATTTGTTTTTGGTTCTGTAACACCGTCGTTATAATTTAAGGTGTAAAAATATACACCTGTTGGTACCGGATTTCCTTTATAAGTACCATCCCACCACTCCGGATTTGTGTTTCCGTTATTGTTGTAATTAAAAACTTCGCTTCCCCATCTGTCATAAATAACGATGGTAAAATCTGGAAAGTCTTGTAATCCAGCAATTGCAAATTCATCACTCAATCCATCACCATTTGGTGAAAATAAATTGGGAATATCATTGTCTTTTATGGTTCCTATTCCTTCAACAAAAGGAGGGTTATTGGCAACATTATTAGAAGTGATAAATACCGATAATGTCATAAATTCCGTATCTTCATTTAAGCTGTCATCGATAGTGGTGACTTCCATTGTAATGAATTCTGATAAAGCAGGAATTGCGCTTAAAGTATTGATACTTATATAGTCTAACGGTGCTCTTGCCGTACCACTATTAGTTCGGATTGCTAAATCAATATCTTGATAATTCCGCATCAATTCGCCCGCAGTATTTACCATGCTAATATTAAAAATGAGTGGATTTCCTTCTACAACAATATCATCATTAATGATAATGGTTGGGTCCGGATCAATATCTAAAATAGTTCCTGTTTTATCTAAATCTTGAATGCCAATATTGCTACTTGTAACTTGCCCAACTACGGATAAATATTCTTCGTCAGGTTCGTTTAAATTGTCAAGATTTGTGGTGATATTAAAAGTAAAATCTATATTTGGATTTGCAGGATCAATGGTTCCATCAATCGTAAATAGTGCGATGATTTCAGCGTAATCTTCAGGCGAAATGGCTGTGATTTCTGAGGTTGCAATATTGATATCTGTTGGGGTAGAACTTGGGTGACTCATCGTAATGGTATGCACCAAATCTACCCCTTCATTTTCTCTGGTGTCGTTCATGGTGATGTCTGGAGCAGCCTCGTCATCTAAAATAGTTCCGACACCTTCTATTGTTGTATTGATGGTATTGTTTGATGTGATGACTCCAGTCAAAGTCAACAATTCATCCAATTCATAAATGTTATCATCTAAGGTTGATACGGTAAATTGTGCGCTGGTTTGTAGCGGTGGAATCGTAAACGGAATTGCAGTTATTTGAGTATAATCAAAAGGGGCAATTGCAATATTGTAAATTGGTGAAGTTGAAGTTCCGTCAGTCGTATCAAAAGTAAAATCGATGGGTGATGCACTCGGAATTAAAATACTATTGTTATTTAATGTTGTGAGTAAAATTGTAAACACTAAATCGCCTCCTTCGGTAATTGAAACATCATCAATCAAAACAAAAATGGCAATAATTTCTCTCCAATCTCTTTCGGGAGTAGCGGCATTATCGGCATTTGGAAAATCAGTTGGTACTTGTCCATTGGTAGGATTTACTTGAGAGTCATTGTTGTCAAAAGCATCGTCTAAACCGTCATTGTCTGCATCGTTGTTTGATGGAACAGTTTCAGCAGTACCATCACTATTTGTATCCCAACCTTCTAAAACGTCATCTCTAATATCGTCGTCAGAATTGGTATCAACATAATCCGGAATACCATCAGATTCGGTATCAACAGGGGTGATTCCATTTTGATAAGCTGAGTCGATTCCGTTAGCATCAATACTCAAATTTGGAGCAATATAACTATCGGTAGGTTGCCCTTCAATATTGTCAACGATACCATCATCATCCGCATCGATGTCTAAATAATCGGCACCAGCATTCGCATCTGTGTTGGGAATTACATAAGTGATTGATGCAAAAAACGAGTCGTTAGATTCTATTGTATTGTCCAATCCGTTTACGCCCACAATGCTGTTTGTAATTCCATCAGAATCTGTGTCTAAAGTTGTGTTGGTAACTTCGATAATTTCAAAAATACCGTCATTATCACTATCTAAATCAAAATGATTTGGAACACCATCCATATCAAAATCGAATACATCTACAATTCCGTCATTGTTAATGTCTGCTCCAAAATTGGTGTCACGGTAATTCGGAATAAAATCAGCATCATCATCCGCCAAAGGATCTAATCCGTTGTATTCTAAAATATCTGGCACCGTATCATTGTCATCATCAATGTCATTTACGTTTGTAATTCCATCATTATCATTGTCAGAAAAAACGGAAACTGCAACAGTTCCACTCGCAGAATTTGGGTTGCCTAGAGGGTTGATAGCCGTAAAATCAGCACTGTTTATTCCGATACAATCATCATAAAAGACCACGGTAAATTCTACAATTACATTTTGATTGGGTTCTAAAATTCCTGAAACTCCATCAAAGAAATTAATATCTGAAATGCCATTATAACTCGGATTCAAAACTGGAACATKGATAGCCGTTGAGCTCACAATTGTTGGGATAGTTGCAGAAACAATATTGCCACCACAGATATTATTGAGGTCGTCTTGCAATATTAAATTTTCTACTTGCACTGACGGACTCGTATTTGTAACCGTGATTTGAAAAGTGATGGCAGTGTGTTCTAGAACCCCGTTAGGTGCATCAACAGTTGCTGTAATCATTTTTTCTGAACTTACTGATGAGCTAAAAACAAACTGCATATATGTTGAAGAGCAAACACATTGGTCGTTTGTTGTTGGGATATCTGTACCGCTGTTTGCTGTATAATATCTATCTAAATGATCACCCAAAGCATCGGACCAAATAAGAAAAGAAAAACGTCTGAGGTTTGCAGCAGTCGTTTCGTTAAATCCATCCAAAGAACCTTGGGTCATACTTATACTTGGATTTGAAAAATAATTTTCGTCGTCAGATGAGGTAGTTCCTATCAAATAAAATATTTCTAAAGTGATGGTTTCACCAGCATCTATCGAGGTGTTGGGCGCTAATAATTTGGTTTCTGTATCTCCGTTATACAAACTATTAATTGTAACCGATGGACCCGAAACTTGTGTAACAGTTAAGTTTGTAAATATGATCCCGTTGTCAAAAAAGTTACCCAATCCCATATTAAAGTTGACATTGTTGGCGGTTGCAGTTCCTTCGTTTGTAATGATAACTGTATTTATGAAATCGTAAGTTCCGTCAAAATTAACATCAGGTAAAATTTCTGGTACATATAAATTTGAGGCAACGTGCGTCTCTGTCATGTGAAAATCAGAAACTAAATAATTTCTTGTTGCAGGGTCTGTAGATGAGGTTACATCTACCACATTGTCAAAATTAATTCCTGCACCTGATGGGGTTGGGTTTGGTCTTCCGTTACAAACTGGATCGACCGTTACACAAAAAGAAATATTTATTTCTTGCCTTGGATACAAGGTGTTATTGTTAATTGCATTGTTGTTGAAAATGGATGTAGAAGTAATATTTTCGAAACTAGAATTTAGTGAACCAATATTCCAGTCTTGCGGATATGGATTATTTACAAAATCCTCTACAGGTAGCATACTAATAGAAACTTCATCAACCAAGGTAGGGCATCCATTTCCAAAAATAGCGTTTAAATCATTCTTTAAATCAATACCAGTAATTAAACTTGTAGGATCATAATCTCTTGCATTACTATTATTTTTTAACCTGATACTGTACCTGATTTTGTATTCTCCATCTAGGGTATAACCTTGATTACAACTAGATAATATTTCAATATCCAACAAGTTTGTTGTAGGCTCAACGGTCAAAAATAAAATAGCAGCACCAGGATTTATACCATCCGTAATGGTGTAAAATATATCTGGAACAGGGCCAATATATCCGGGTGTAGGTACAAAAGTATAGCTGCCATCAGGATTTATAATGATACTCCCTTCGGCAATATTTGCGGTTGCTCCTGCGGGATAAGTTGTTCCGTTAACCGTAAATTCTACAAYSRKWWMMASRYCAYCWTCGGCATCAGTATCGTTGGCTAAAACTCCGGGGTCAGCAACGTTGAGCATTGTATTTACATCAACGGTATCATAATCGTCAAAAGCAACAGGAGGAATTATATTCGTTGTATTTACAACATTTAAAAATAGAAATGCGGTACTTGTATTCAATCCGTCAGAAACGACATAGGTAATTGWTGGCACCGAACCCACATAATTTGTAGCAGGACTAAAAGTATAACTTCCATTTGCATATATGGTGATATTGCCTTCGGCGAGATTTGCGGTATCGCCGGCATTATAAGTRATACCATTAATAATAAATTGGGTTAAGGTGAGTGTATCACCATCTGCATCAGAATCATTTGCCAAAACTCCACCAGTTCCTCCAACGGAAAGAGTTGTGTTTAATTCGGCTGTATTAAAGTCATTATTCGCATTTGGGGGTGTTTGTGCGTAAAGAATGTTTCCAGTAAATAGAAAGATTAGTAAGGATATAATATAAATTTTCTTCATGCAAATTTTGATAAATTTTTAAATCCCCACAATTTAAGTATTCCTAAAACGTAAAATTAGTAATATTATTGAATCTATTGGCTTAATTTATTCTGAAAATCGAAATTAATTTATTCTCAACCTAGCCATGATAGGGAAGTGGTCGGAATATTTAATGTTGTAGGTTTTAAAGTTATTGATTTCAAATGCTTTATCTGTTAAGATAAAATCAATTCTCGCTGGAAAGAAATAATCATACGATTTTCCAAAACCTTTTCCTGCTTCAACAAACGCATCATTTTTATCTACTTTAATTTTGTGATACGCCCAAGAAAAAGCAGTGTTGTTAAAATCGCCCATTACAATTGTTTTGTACTTGCAGGTTGCTTCATGTGTTACAATTTGTTCGGCTTGGGTAACTTGTTTCTGAAAAGTTTTTCGCAATCTTTTTAGTAATCGTTCTGTATCTTTTTCTCCAAAATTCTCTTTGTTTAGTTGAATTTGTTGTGATTCTAAATGCACATTATAAACTCTGATTGTGTCTTTATTTTTGATGATATCAACAAAAATAGTGTTGTTGGCGCTCTCCTTAAAATTGAGCGATCCTTTGTTGATGATTTTATATTTTGAGAAAATTGCCAACCCAAAATAGGATATTTTTTTATTGGCATTCCGTTGGATGTACTTGTATTGATAATCGAAGTTGACATCGTAATCTGTCAAAAATTCTTGAAAGCAAATAATATCAGGGTCTTTATTTTCGATAAAGTCTGATACTAATTTTAGGGTTTCTTCTTTGCCTTCTTTTTTCCATTTATAGATGTTGAATAAACGCACATTATAGCTCATTACTTTTAAATCATCGGTCAATAAAATTTCTTTATCAGCAATTTTATAGAGGAGATTTAATTGGTTAAATCCGACTGCCAATATCAAAACAGAAAGCAAGAATTGTTTTTTTAATTTTACAATCCAATAGGTGACGAATAAAATATTTAGTACAATTAAAACAGGAACAGCCAAACTGAAAACAGTGATAATTCCAAAAGTTTTAGGAGATAAATAAGGAAGTAAGTTTGAAAGCAACAATGTTGCAGCCAACAATGAATTTAGCAGAAATAATATTTTATCAACCCACGATAATTTTTTCATTTTAACTCTTCCCTTTACAATTTATTGAACGCTGATACCACAGATTTGTTATGATACTCGCTGATTTTGATTTGAGTATTTTATTTTTCTAACAACTAACAACTAACAACTACTTCCCCGCCTTAAACAGAAAATCCTTTTCTTCTTTACTCAAAGCATCATRKCCWRATTTNCWMMTTTTATCTAAAATAACATCTATTTTTTGTTGACGTGCACTCGATTCTTTTGTACTCGGTTTTCTTTTGATATCCTTATTCTTATAAACATTTTTAAATGGAGTCGCTTTTTTAGGTTTAAAAATAGTTGCTAAATAATCAATCGTATTTTCAAGCCATTTGCCAATGTCCATTCCTTTTTCTAATTGTTTGGTATAGATAAATCCGAGTAAAGCACCACCTAGGTGTGCAATGTTTCCTCCAAAATTATCACTTTTCAAATCGATGATACTTAGCCCTACATAAAAAGCAGCAATCACCCAAAGTTTGATTCCTCCAATCAATCTCAACCGAATTTCATAATTAGGAATCTTCGTCGCCACTCCAACAATAATCGCCATCAACCCTGCGGATGCTCCGATTAAATAACCACTTGGGTTGATGGCTAAATATGCGATTCCACCGGCAATAATCCCCAAGAAAAAATAATTAATGAATTGCTTTTTAGAAAAGAATTGTAAAAACAACTCTCCTATATAATATAAGAAAATCATGTTGAATAATAGATGCGAAAAATCGCCATGAAAAAAACCATAGGTTATGAGTGTCCAAGGTCTTGTAAGTGCAATATTGAAATTTGAATTCAATCCAAACCAATTGGCAATAAAGTTGTTTGCAAATAACGAAACAGCAAAAAACAGCACATTTATATAAATGAGTTTCTCAACAATCGTAGCTTGTTTAAATCCGAGTTTTATGCGGTCTGTGGTATTCATTAATCCCAACGTTTAAATTGATTTTTTTTCCAAAAGTAGGCGATGATAAACCCGATAATTGCTCCACCAATATGTGCAAAATGGGCAATTCCGGTCGCAGCTCCCGTGATTCCAAAAAATAAATCACCAAGAATAATTAATGGGATAAAATATTTTGCAGCAATTGGTACTGGAAAAAATATCAATGCTAATTTTGCATTTGGATACATCATTCCGAAGGCAACCAAAACCCCATAAATTGCACCGGATGCTCCAACTGCGGGAGTGTGGTATGTCCCATAGAATTGTGATAAATTTTCTCTGCTTATTGAACTTAATAATTGTTCGCTATAGGTTCCTGTATCTAAAATTTGCTGAATATCGGTAGCTGACAATCCAATATTTATAAGTTGCTCATACAGTCCGTTAAACTGATAATAATTTACCAATGTATAAATTGCACTAGCTCCTAATCCTGCTGAAAAGTAGAAAAATAAAAACTTATTCCGTCCCCAAATTTGTTCTAATGGAGTGCCAAAAGCAAACAGAGCATACATGTTAAAAACAATATGCATCACACCACCATGCACAAACATTGTTGTAAAATATTGCCAAAACCCAAAGTTAGGATTCTCTGGAAAATACAAGGCAAGCGAGTCGCTAAAGCCCATTTTTAATACAAAAGTTGCAATAAAAACAACTACATTAATTATAATTAAATGCTTAACAGCATCGGTCATTCTATTCATCATAATCCAAATCTTTTATCAATTTCATTCAATTCCATCGAGATAAATGTTGGTTTTCCGTTGGGTGAATGATTGGGTTCTTTGCACATAAACAACCGTTCTACTAAATCTTCTTGTTCCTCTTTTGATAAGAGCGTTCCATTTTTTATAGCTAAACTTTTTGCCAAACTTTTTGCCATCACATCCAATTGGCTAAAGCTTGTTTCTGGAATTTCATTTTTAATATCTTCTAGTAATTGCTCTAAGACAATGGTAACTTGACTTTCGGAAATTGCAACCGGAATTCCTTTTACAACAAGTGATTCATTTTCGATTTTGTCGAATAAAAACCCCGTACTTTCTATGTCTGATTGTATTTCTTTAATCAGTAAAATATCATCATTACTAAAAGTGATTTCTAGCGGAAATAACAATTGCTGACTCATCGTTTCTTTAACGGTAATCTGCTCTAAATATTCTTCGTATAAAATACGTTGATGCGCCAAATTCTGGTTGATAAAAATGATTCCAGATTTAATGGTACTCACAATATATTTCTTGTGAATTTGATGTGTTTTAAAAAGTGATTGCTCTTCTTTAAAAAGTGAAATATTTGTCAATTCAGCTTCAACTTCAATATTTTTAATTTCCGTTTCCGGAGCTTTAATATCTACATACAAGCTTTCCCATTGCTGAGTTTTTTTAGGTTGATGCGAGAATCTAGAAGTATTTTTCTGCTCCGTTTTAAACGGATTGTAATCTCTATCAACCGTAACAGTTGGTGTCTTTTTTGGTTGATTGTTGTTTAAATTATAAGGAACATCCAAGGTAGCATCGCGATTAAAATCTAAGACAGGAGCCACGTTGTATTGCCCCAGTCCGTGTTTAACGGTAGCCCGTAAAATGGCGTATAAAATCTTTTCATTGTCAAACTTTACTTCTGTTTTTGTAGGGTGGATGTTGATGTCAATCGTATTAGTTGGAACCGTTAAATACAAGAAGTAAGAAGGATGAAATCCCGAAGCCAACAAACCGTCAAAGGCACTTACAATTGCGTGATGCAAATACGGACTTTTGATAAATCGATTGTTGACAAAAAAGAATTGTTCGCCTCTTTTTTTCTTGGCGAATTCTGGTTTCGAAACAAATCCTGTTAAACTTAAAACTTCTGTTTCTTCGTTTATTGGAACTAATTTTTCATTTGTTTTCTTACCGAGGATGGCAACAATCCGTTGACGTAAATTAGTGTCGTTTAATCTGTAAACTTCATTCTCGTTGTGATACATCGAAAATTGAATCTCGGGATGCACCAAAGCCACTCGCTGAAATTCATCAACAATATGTCTTGTTTCTACCTGATTTGATTTTAAAAAATTTCGTCTAGCAGGAATATTATAAAATAAATTCTTCACTGCAATTGAAGTCCCTTTAGGAGTAGAAATTAACTCTTGAGAAACTACTTCTGAGCCTTCAATTTTAATGTGAGTTCCTAGTTCTTGTTGCTCAGGTTTCGTTTTTAACTCAACATGTGCAATCGCTGCAATCGACGCCAAAGCCTCGCCACGAAAGCCTTTTGTTTGTAGGTTAAATAAATCTTCGGCAGATTTTATTTTAGAAGTTGCATGACGTTCAAAGCACAAACGCGCATCGGTTTCGCTCATTCCTTTGCCATTATCAATTACTTGGATTAGAGCTTTGCCAGCATCCTTAATTAATAATTTTATAGAAGTTGCATCAGCATCAATCGCATTTTCTAGCAATTCTTTTACTACAGATGCGGGACGTTGAACCACTTCGCCAGCAGCAATTTGATTTGCTACATGATCAGGTAAAAGTTGAATGATATCTGACATTAAAATAAGGTGTGTAAATCTAAAAGGTAAACAACGATGCCCACCAAAATTGTGATGATAACCGCCAAACGAATTGTGGTACCTCGGTTAGAAGCCATTCGTTTATTTTTAACCCATWCGTTTTTTAAGTTGTTTGCTGTAAATTTAATTCGGGTAGTATCTACGTCAGAATCTTGGTCGCTATATTTCAATTTTAAATTTTCGATACGTTCTTTTCGCTCGTCATAATAACGGGGTTTGTAATCAAAAACATAATGTTTGCGCGATTTAAATGCTTTTCCGAACATCAATTAAAACTTAAAAAGTGTGAATGTTCAAAGTTACGGAAATATTAATTTGTGAGAAAGTATTGTTTGTAATTTTAAGAGAGAATTGTGAGCAGCTATTTTCTTACAGAGGTTAAAATAGCCTTTTTTGACTAAAGACTAAAGATTCGCCATTTTAATAGCCGTAACTCCAGATTCAACGCCTTTGTTGCCGAGTTTACCACCAGAGCGGTCGATGGATTGTTGCATAGTATTGTCAGTCAATACACAAAAAATAGTAGGAATATCGAATTTGATATTCAAATCTTTGATACCTTGAGTAACACCTTCGCACACAAAATCGAAATGTTTTGTTTCGCCTTGAATCACACAACCAATTGCAATGACAGCGTCTAGTTTTTGAGTTGCTAACATTTTTTTACAGCCGTAAATCAACTCAAAACTCCCAGGTACATTCCAACGAATTATATTTTCTGGTAGTGCGCCACAATCAACTAACGTATCAAAAGCACCTTGGTATAAACCTTCGGTTACTTTCTCATTCCATTCAGAAACAACAATCCCAAATCGAAAGTCTTTCGCATTTGGGATTGTGTTTTTATCGTATTGTGATAAATTGGTTGTAGCCATTTTGTATGTATTTTGGATTGTTGGATTTTTTTGATAATTAGAATTTACACCTCTAAAAATCTAGTAATCTAAATGTCCAGTACTTTAAATTTACTCAGCGTATTTTGCTTTGCTGATATAGATCTCAATATTTTTAGCTTCTGCAGAGTTTGGATATGAAATCTGAATTTTTTCAAACATCCCTAAAGCTTTATCTGACTTCCCAATTTCTAAAGCAGTGTTACCCGCTTTGAATAGAAATAGAGGGGTTGTAAATTCGTTGTCTCTTAAATTCGCTGCTTGCTCGTAATAATTCAACGCATCTTCTGGTTGATTTAAATCTGCAAAAGCATCACCAATAGCACCTTTTGCAATTGGGCCTAAAGCTTGATCATCCGAAGAAAATTTCTCTAAATAGCTAATTGCATCTGTGTAATTTTTCATTTTTAAATAAGAAATACCTGCATAATAGTTTGCCATATTTCCTGCATCAGTACCAGAATAGTTTTCTGCGATGTCAATAAATCCAAATTTACCATCAGCACCATCTAATCCTAATTGATAAATAGAATCAGAAGCAACACTAGCAATTGAGGCTTGTTGAAAATGAACTTTAGGATACGCCAACTCATCAGCAGCAATTTTTTCATTCGGCGCTTCAACATATTTTTGATATGCCATAAAAGCCAAGACTCCGGCAACAACCAATCCTAAAAAGATAAAAATATTTTTTTGATTGTTAATTACCCAAGTTTCCGATCTCGATGCAGTTTCGTCTAAAGTATTAAAAACTTCAGCAGTTGTACTTTTGTCTTCAATCGTTCTTTTACTACGTGCGGTTCCTTTTTCTTTGTTCCCGCTCTTTTTATATGTTGCCATATTCTTTTTTAAATTTGTAGGCGCAAAAGTATGGTTTTTAATTGGAAACTAAAAGCCCAATAATCGCAAAAAAAGCAATAATTTGCACTTCCTTTTTAGAACGCTTCAAAAACCATGTATTTACAAAAATTATCCCTATTCAATTTTAAGAATTTCGAATCGCAAAGTTTTGAATTTCAAGATAAAATAAATTGTTTTGTGGGCGATAATGGTGTTGGTAAAACCAATGTTTTAGATGCAATTTATTACCTGTCTTTTGGTAAAAGTTACTTTAATCCGGTGGCGAGTCAGAATATTAGACATCAACAAGACTTTTTTATGGTTGAAGGAAGCTACGAGATAAACAACAGAAATGAAACGGTTGTTTGTAGTTTAAAGCGGGGTCAGAAAAAAGTGATAAAAAGGAATGATAAAGAGTATGAAAAATTTTCTGACCATATCGGTTTTTTACCCTTGGTGATAATTTCTCCTGCGGATAGAGACTTGATCATTGAAGGTTCTGACACTCGAAGARAGTTTATTGATAGCGTCATTTCGCAGTCTGATAAAGTGTATTTAAAAACACTTATAAATTACAATAAAGTCTTGGTGCAACGGAATGCTTTGCTTAAATATTTTGCCGCAAACAGAACTTTTGATGCACTCAATTTAAAAGTATATGATGAGCAATTAGAACAATTCGGAACGCTCATTCATCAAAAGAGAACATCCTTTTTAGAAATTTTTACACCGATTTTTGAAGCACGTTATAAAGTAATTTCGAATTCAAAAGAAACGGTAAGCCTCAATTATAAAACGCAGTTAGATGAAGGTTCTTTGTCAGATTTATTGACACAGAATTTAGAGCGAGATCGTGTGATTCAATATACAGGAGTTGGAATTCATAAAGATGATTTATTGTTTGAGATTGATGGATATCCAATAAAGAAATTTGGAAGTCAGGGACAGCAAAAATCGTATTTAATTGCATTGAAATTGGCACAGTTYGATTTTATTAAAAATCAAGCAAAATTGAAACCAATTTTATTGCTCGATGATATTTTTGACAAGTTAGATGATTTACGTGTGGCGCAAATTATCGACTTGGTAAATAGAGATGAATTTGGGCAATTATTTATAAGCGATACACATCCAGAACGTACAGAAGAAGTGGTAAAGAAAACAAATCAATCCTATAAAATGTTTCAATTATAATGGCAAAACGTCAGAACGAATATCAGAGTATTAAGGATTTGATGAAAACGGTGATCAAAGAAAATAACCTAACCAAAGGGATGCAAAAAATGGATGCTCGCGAGGCTTGGGAAAAGTTAATGGGTGCCGGAGTGATGTCTTATACGGATACGGTACAATTGCAAAATACGACCTTGGTGGTAAAACTAAAATCATCAGTTTTAAGAGAGGAATTGAGTTATGGCAAGGAAAAAATTGTAGCAATGATAAATGAAGAACTTGGTCAGGAACTGGTTAAAAAGTTGATGCTAGTATAATCAATCTAATTATTTGTGGTTGGAGCACCAATGTTTGGCCTTTTTTAAATTGTCGAATAATAAATAGTTCCAAAGCAGGTCTTTATCTTTATTATGTTCAATAATTCCTTGAACCATATTTCTAATATTTTCATTTTTAGCAACACTTAACAAAGTCATATTTTTATTCCAAGAAACTGAGAACTGGGTAAGTGTTTTTTAGTGTTTTGATATAATTTTTAGGCATCGGAAAATCTTCAATATCCGAATAGTCAAAAATAATGTGTTCTATATTATTCAACGAAAAGTTTTCTGTAATATAAAGGAACGAATTCATANTATCACCTTTCACATAGCTACTGCTAAAGCTTACGGTGATTAGGTTTTTTTTAGAATGAATTTTAAATCCCATTTTTGCTAATTGTGTGATATGAAGCGATGTTAACAAAGTTATTTAAAATTAGGATAAAATCATAATGGACAGCTATTTAAAATAAATATATTTTGCAGTAATTGTTAAAATGTATTGAGAATCGTACATAATAGAAAGGATTAGATTTCTGGAAATATTTTTTTAGCAGACTCCATATCATTAAATAGATGGTATTTCCATTTTAAATTATCCTTATGATTGATGTATGCAGTAATCATAAACCTTATTTCAGGGTTTGTAGCAATTATAATTACATCGATATTAGAGTTCCAAGAAACTGAAAATTCAGTTACAAATTTTACTCTTTCCATATAATCTTCAGGAACGGTATATGCAGTAATATCAGTAAAATCAAAAATAATATAATCGATTTTTTTGATATTTCCAGTTTCAACAAGTTCTACAAATGCATTGGTAGGCTCAAGGCTTTTGACCTCGCTTTTAAATGTAGCAATGGCAATTTTTGGATAGTATTTTATAGTAAAACTCATATTAATATAACTCGCTATTGTATAGGGTTAATTGAAAGTTAAACAGGGTTTTATTTGCAACAATTTAAGGCGTCATTGATGTTGTCAAAAATAAAATACTCCCATTTCAATTCTTCTCTATTCGCCATAATTTCTTTCACAACACTTGTAATACTTGGGTGTGTTGCAACAATAATCGCTTTAATTTCTTCATTATACGAAACAGAAAAATGAGTGATCATTTTTAAAAGATTCATATAATTTGGGGGGATGGTATATGAAGTAATATTGGAGAAATCGAAAAGGAAAAAACTTATTTTTTTGATATTTACTTTTTCAATAATATCGATAAAAGTATCTCTAATTTCATTCTCTTCGATGTTGCCGCTAAATGTGGCAATGACTCCATTATTCTTAATTTTAATTTTTACACTCATTAATTTGGTTGGTGGTTAGGTTGATCTTTTAGGTTTACAAATTTAGAAAAAGAACTCACTTAAACAATAAAAATATTAGTGCGATATGCAAATAGAATTAAAGGAGTAATAATTGGCTTTGAATAAGAAATGAATCGWAATTTTTTTGCGAAGTTCACTTGTCTATTTATAGATGCTATTTAAAATACAAATCAAAAAGCACAGATTTATTTACAGAAAATTAGGGCATCTTCCAAATTGTCAAAATAGTAATAGTTCCAATTTAAATTCGCTTGATTTTTAACAAAACCTTTAGCTATAATAGCAATGTCGGGATGTGTAGCAACAATTACTGCTTTAATATTTCGGTTCCAAGAAGCAGTAAAATGAGAAATTGTTTTGTGCTTTTGTAAAGCATTTTTTGGTGGAGTGTAAGAAGTAATGTCTTTAAAGTAAAAAAGAATACAGCTAATATTTTTAATAGAATAGGTTTCGGTAATCTCAATAAAGGTATCTCTAATTTCATTCTCAGCAATATCACCAGTAAAAGTGGCGGATATTTTTTTATTTTGAAGTTTTAGAAGGACACTCATTTTATTGCTAGCTACCGTTAGTTATTGCAAAGGTATAGAATCAAAAATTGTTTGTGAGAAAAATTATATTCTATTTGTAGATATAAATAGACTTGTTCTAAATGGTTTGAATTCAGGAGTAAACTGTGTGTAAAATCTTGTGCATAAAAAAGCCGATTTACAATCGTAAATCGGCTTTAGAATAGCTACATATTGAGCTTATTGTTCTGTTCCTATCAATTCATAAGCCCCTTTTGTCAAGATTTTATCTGTAGATTTTAAGTTCGATGAAATGATTTCTACAAACTCATTGTACCTTTTACCAAGCTTAACTTTGATTGATTTAAAAGTGTAAATATCATTTTCAAATGACTCTACGACAAGAACAATATTTTCATTACCACGTTCTACAATTGCATTTTCTGAGATAGACATCGCTTTACTATTTGTCGTTTCAATTTCAGCATCGATAAACATGCCAATAGCAAAATCATTTTTTTTATCATCGTATAAATGTCCATGAACTGTTGCAGTTCTAGTAATTTTATCGATAGACGTTCCTACTAAATGTACTTCAGCTTCATAAACTGTTTCCGAAGCTTCAGGAATTTTAAAATTAATTGTTTGCCCTACTTTAATCCGCATCAAGTCTTTTTCAAAAGCAGTCAATTCAATGYGAATATGATCGGTATTTATAATTTCCATTATGGCATCGGCAGGAGAAACATACGTGCCTTTACTTACATTTATTTGGGTAATACTTCCACTGATAGAGGCGTAAAGTGTAATTACAGAAGTAATATTTCCTAGCTCAACTTTTTTAGGATTGATATTTAGCATTTGCAATTTTTTGCGAATTCCGTTTGCCATGGCAACACTTCTTTTGTATTCACTTTCGGCTTTTAGATAATTTTTTTGGGATGTTATTTTTTCATCAAACAATACTTTTTGTCTTTCATATTCAGATTTTAAATATGCCAACTGCTCAATAATTTCTAAATATTCTTGCTGCATTTCTACAAAATCTGGATTCTCAATTGTTACCAAAGCTTGCCCTTTTTTTACGCTATCTCCAATAAGTAAGTTTGAACTTTTTATATATCCGCCAGAAAAAGAACTGATAATTTCTTTGCTTTGTGGCGGCACATCAATCATCCCGGTTACTTTAATTATTGATGGAAATACTTGCTCTGATATATTTCCGAACTCCATTGCATTGCTTTCGAACTGCGCTTTAGTTAAGGTAATTATATTGTCTGATTTTGAAACTGAATCTTCAGTATTTTTACTTTCTGATGTTTTACTACAACCGCTCAAACTTATTGTCAAAACAGCTGTGATTAGTATGTATATTATATTTTTCATTTTGATATTTTTTAAAGAGTTAGGTTGTTTATTTGAACAACCGTTTGGTTRWAATTATTTARAATATTTAGATACGAGAGAATGATTTGATATCCATTTTCGATACTCATGATATATTGAAAAAAATCAATTTCTCCATGTTCAAAACTCAAGTTTGAAGTTTTGATAATTTCTTGAGACAAGGTTTTTCCTTCAGTTTCATAATACAAAAGTGATTCGCTATCTTTCTTTAGTTGCGTATGCAACTTTTGATATTTTGCTGTTAAATCTGATGTTATCTGAATATTCTCTTGAGCAATAATCTCTTGATTTATTTTTGATGCTGATACTTTCTTTTTTTGCGCCCCAAAGAACAATGGAATATTTAATCCTACCTGAAATGTGTTAATGCTTCCGTCTAAAATAGTATTTTCTCCATAGCTATATTGCAAACCGATATCAGGTAAAAACTGCTGTTTTTCTAGTCTCGTTTTAGCATCATACAAATTACTTTGAGCTTCTAAAAAGGTTAACTCAGGACTATTTTCAATCGCTGTATTTTGTAATTCAATTTTATCTAAACTAGAATATACAATCGTGTAATCTTCTTCTATCTGAACTATTTTTTGAATCTCAATAATTGCTAATTGTACATCTTCTTTTGCTTTGTTAAATAGAATGTGTAATTCCTTTTGCTTAGATTTTGCAGTGATTTTTTCTAAATAATTAGAGGCTCCTAATTCAAATTTCCGATTTGCATTGTGAGCAAATTTCCGGTACAAGCTATCCAAATTAGTATACACCAATTCCTTTTCTTTAGCGTAAACATAGTTGTAATACGCAGCAGTAATCTCTTTTTTCAATTGTCTTTTTTGTATTTCATTATTAGCTTCTGAAATTGCAATAGCTGCTTTGTTAATGTTTTTGTTTGCACCATAAACCGTTGGAAAAGCAAAGTTTTGAGCGATACCAAAAGAATTTAACACCCCTATATTTGTGCCAATAGCATCTTCTTCTCGCTCATAAAAAATCCGCGTTTTATCAATATTGATTGATGATTTTGCAAACTCTTTAGAACGCTCAATATCCAAAGTCGATGCTTTTAAATTCGCGTTGTTTTCATACGCCAATTGTTTTAATTGTTCTAAAGTAAGCTGGCTGTTTTGAGCCTGAATTCCAAGAGAAAATGTTAAAACCAATATCGTAATCACAGCTCCCTTTTTGTTTTTTAAATGGAATCTCTTGCGTTCTCTCTTTTTATCAAAAATAGAGTAGAGCACAGGTAAAACCATTAATGTTAATAGGGTAGAGGTAATTAATCCGCCGATAACAACTGTTGCCAATGGTCGTTGCACTTCGGCACCAGCACCGTTAGAAATTGCCATTGGTAAAAATCCTAAAGCTGCTGCCATCGCAGTCAATAATACAGCTCTTAATCTGCTTTTTGATCCGAAGATAATTAGCTCGTCATCAGCCTTCATTCCGCTGTTTTTTAATTCCTTAAATTCTTCAATCAATACGATTCCGTTTAATACGGCAATTCCAAATAAGGCGATAAATCCTACACCTGCAGAGATACTAAAAGGTAAATCACGAAGCCATAAAAAGAAGATTCCTCCAACTGCTGCAAACGGTATTGCGGTGTAAATAATTAAGGCTTCTTTGGTTGAATTAAATGCGAAATACAGCAAGACAAAAATTAAGATTAATGCGATTGGAACCGCTACCAACAATCTTGCTTTTGCCGATTCTAAATTTTCAAACTGACCGCCATAGGTGATGGTATATCCTGGTGGGATATCAATCTTTTCATTAATAATCTTTCTAAGGTCATCAACTACCGATTGTAAATCACGATTACGAACATTAACACCAACAACAACTCTTCGTTTGGTGTCATCTCTAGAAATTTTTGCAGCTCCTTTTTTATGAGTGATAGTTGCCAACTCACTCAAAGGGATTTTTCCTCCCGAAGGCAAATCGACATATAGATTTCTTAAATCCGTAATATTTTGACGTTTGTTTTTATCCAATCTTAAAACTAAATCGAATTTTTTTTCGCCTTCAAAAATACTTCCTGCCGAATGTCCTGAGAATCCCATAGAAATCATTTCATTTAAATCGGCAATGTTTAGGCCGTAACGCGCAATTTTACTTCTGTTAAAATGCACATTCATTTGAGGTAATCCAGCAGTTTTTTCAACTGTAATATCCGCAGCACCCGAAATGTTTTCAATTACTTTTTTTATTTCATTTGCTTTAGAATTTAACAATGCTAAATCTTCGCCGTATATTTTGATAGCAATGTCTGATCGCACTCCAGAAATCAATTCATTAAAACGCATTTCAATAGGTTGTGTAAACTCAACTTCCATGTTCGGAATAATTTTTAAAGCTTCTTTAAATTTGTTTGCCAACTCATCTTTTGTCTTTGCTGATGTCCATTCGCTTTTCGGAATCAAGGTGATAATAACATCGCTTTCTTCCATAGACATTGGGTCTGTAGGAACTTCTGCAG
>NVSL01000010.1 GCA_002401215.1 Flavobacteriaceae bacterium
AGCTGTAACAAATACTGCTGGCGGCGGAACGTTTATCAACAACGCTGGTTCTGAAGTGATTAAAAGTGCGGGTGCAGGAACCTCGAGTATTAATTCTGTATTCAATAATAATGATGCACTGATAACGATTAGTAGCGGCACATTCCGGTTAAATGGCGGTGGCACATTCAGCAACTCACTGACTATTTCCAATGGCGAGTTATTACTAAATAGTAATAACTATGTGTTCAATAATGGTGCTTCTATAAATAGTACAGCAGGTGGTAGTCTTGGATTAACACTAGCTACTATCGACATTGGTCCTGGAACTGTAACGTTAAATAGTTTGCTCTCTTGGAGAGATGCTACAACAATTAGCGGATCTGGTACTGGAACGCTGTCTATCGGTTCTTTAGGAGTTTTAAGCATCGAAGGAAATGTAGGTGGTGTTAATAATCGTTTCTTAGATACATTAACACTGAATAACGCAGGTCGTGTCATTCTAGCAACGGGATTAGCTGATAACCTTGTCTTGAATAACGGTACGACTTTAAATAACAATTCTGGTGGAGTCGTCGATTTTCAAGCAGAACAAGTTTCTCCTAGTTTAGGATTGGCTAGAAATAGTATTGGAATTTTTATGCTCTACGAAAATGACAAACAGTTATCTTCTGATGCACTTTCTGACAATTCAAAATTCAAACCATTTAGTAGTATTCAAGGTTTTTATAAATACAATAAATATGAAAATTTAGCAGCCAATCCATTTTTTATTAAAGTAGGGATTTCTGGTTTTTATACAGAGATTGAGAATCTTGTAGGCCGTTCAAAAATAAATATTTCAAATTTTGATATTGATGTTTTTACTCAAAACAGTAATGTTTTAGCTGTTGCAATTACATCTATTGCCCCAATGACTTCTTCGGCTGGTACTGAATCAGTTTTAACAATTACAGGTACAGGTTTTGGAGCTACAACAGGTACGGTTAGTTTTAGAAATGCCGATGATGGGGGCGCAACATATATAAATGCGTTGCCAACACAAATTGATACATGGACAGATACTGAAATTACGGTTGAGATTCCGTCTAGCGCAGGAACTGGAGATGTAAGAGTATCACACGCTACCGATGCCACATCAGCAACTTCATCAATATTGACAATCTCATATGCCGAAACAACATTTAATTATGATTGGAGTAATGGTCTTGGTCCAGAAGCATATCAAACCAGACATAAAGATATTAATGGAAGTGGTGGATATACTTGGCAAATGTTTACAGGATTTGATGCAAATACTACTGCCAACGAATCTTTTGTCAGGTCGTTTGATACTTGGCGTTGCGAAACTAAAGTTAACTGGACAATAGGAGCAACAACTTCAACCAATGTTGCTGAGTTTGATGGCATAAATGTCATTCGTTTTGATATTGGCGCAGAATTACCTGCAGGTGTATTAGGAAGAGCGTCAACATATGCAAGTGCGAATTGTGTAGTAACTGATGTTATTGTTTATTGGTATGTTGCCGAGTTAGATATTGTTTTTGATGATGGTGCAAATTGGGAATTTGGGCCAACTAATGCTGTGGCTCCAAAAGTAGATTTTGAATCTGTATCTGCACATGAGTTAGGCCATAGTCATCAATTATTACACGTTATAGATTCAGGAGTTTTAATGCATTGGTCAATTGCTGCAGGTGATAATAATAGGGTGTTAAGTACCAATGATATTGCTGGTGGTAATGATGTGCAAAGTAGAAGTTTAGTAGATATTCCATGTGCTCCGGTTGACCCAATGACAGACTATGTTTGTAATCTTAGCGTTGCAGATCAATTATTGGCAGAGAGTATTGTGCTATACCCTAACCCAGCAACTAACAAATTGTTTATTGAAAACAAGCGATTTTTAAATTTAGAATCTGCAACTATTTTTGATGTAACTGGTCGTAAGTTAATGACCAAAGATATTTCGGAAAATAAAGTTTTAGACATTAAACAACTTTCACAGGGAATCTATTTTATCAATATCCTTTCTGATAATGCCACAACAACGAAGCGATTTATTGTAAAATAAATTGTTTTTAATCAGTAGGAGCTTCCTCTACTTATAATCTTTCTAAATTACTCAAAAAATGATTAAAATCATTTTTTGAGTAATTTACTTAATGGTATATTTGATGTCTAAATTAACACTTCAAAAAAATGAGCGGACTATTATCCTCTTCAATCGCCAGAAAAGTGGCAATGGCACTTTCGGCACTGTTTTTAATTATCTTTTTATTAATACACCTTTCGGTAAACCTAGTTTCATTAYTTAGTGAAGACGCCTTTAACACGGCATCACACTTTATGGGAACCAATCCGTTAATACAATTTGGAATGCAACCAGTTTTAATTTTTGGTGTAGTTTTTCATTTTGTAATGGGTTTTGTTTTAGAACTTAAAAACAAAAAAGCAGTAGGAGTTTCATCCTATGCAAAAAATAACGGAGCAGCAAACTCAACTTGGATGAGTAGAAATATGGTGTATTCTGGTTTGGCTATTTTAGCTTTTATCGTTTTGCACTTTATTGATTTTTGGATTCCAGAAATTAACCATAAATACATTGCAATGTTGCCAGAAGATCCAACGAGATACTTTGGTGAGCTGCAACATAAATTTGTAAATCCATTAAGAGTTGGTGCGTATGTTATTGCATTTGTGTTGTTAGGATTGCACCTATTACACGGATTTCAATCAGCATTCCAATCAATGGGAATGAATAATAAATACACAAAATATGTAAAGAGTTTTGGAAATGCTTACGCAATTTTTATTCCGTTAGGCTTTATCATTATTGCGCTGTTTCATCATTTTAATCATACATCATAATTTCCAAACCTATGGCAATTTTAGATTCAAAAGTACCTGAGGGTCCTATCAAAGATAAATGGACGAATTATAAAAATAAGATTGATCTTGTTAATCCTGCAAACAAACGTAATATCGATATTATTATCGTTGGTACAGGTTTGGCTGGAGGGTCTGCAGCTGCAACTTTAGCCGAACAAGGGTATAATGTAAAAGCATTTTGTTACCAAGATTCACCTCGTAGAGCGCACTCAATTGCTGCACAAGGAGGTATCAATGCATCCAAAAATTATATGGGTGATGGTGATTCAGATTACCGACTTTTTTACGATACTGTAAAAGGTGGTGATTACCGATCTCGTGAAGCAAACGTACATCGTTTGGCAGAAGTTTCTGGAAATATCATCGATCAATGTGTAGCTCAAGGTGTTCCTTTTGCGCGTGATTATGGTGGATTATTAGATAACAGATCTTTTGGTGGTGTGTTGGTTTCTCGTACTTTTTATGCAAAAGGACAGACTGGACAACAACTTTTATTAGGAGCATATTCGGCAATGAACCGTCAAATTGCGCGTGGTAAAATAGAGATGTTTAACCGTCATGAAATGTTAGATGTTGTTATTGTTGATGGAAAAGCAAGAGGGATTATTACTCGTAATTTAATTACTGGTGAAATTGACAGACATTCAGCACATGCAGTTGTAATTGCAACTGGTGGTTACGGAAATGTATATTTCTTATCAACCAATGCCATGGGTTCTAACGCCACAGCTGCTTGGAAAATCCATAAAAAAGGAGCGTATTTCGCAAATCCTTGTTACACGCAGATTCACCCAACATGTATTCCGCGTTCGGGAGATTATCAATCAAAATTAACTTTGATGTCTGAGTCACTTCGTAACGATGGACGAATTTGGGTTCCTGCAAAAATTGAAGATGCAAAAGCAATTCAACAAGGAAAATTAAAACCTACGGCAATTGCTGAAGAAGACAGAGATTATTATTTAGAAAGAAGATATCCTGCTTTCGGTAATTTAGTACCTCGTGATGTTGCTTCAAGAGCAGCAAAAGAACGTTGTGATGCAGGATACGGAGTCAATGCAACTGGCGAAGCGGTGTATTTAGATTTCGCTGCGGCATTCGTCCGTTATGGAAAAGAGCAAGCGAAAATTCACGGAATTAAAAATCCGTCGGAAGGAGAAATTATAAAATTAGGGCAAGCTATTATCGAAGAAAAATACGGAAATTTATTTCAGATGTACGAAAAAATCGTTGCTGAAAATCCGTATGAAACTCCGATGATGATTTATCCTGCAACCCATTACACCATGGGAGGTGTTTGGGTAGATTACAATTTAATGACTACCGTTGATGGCTTGTATTGTATTGGTGAAGCGAATTTTTCAGATCATGGAGCAAACAGATTAGGAGCATCAGCATTGATGCAAGGTTTGGCAGATGGATATTTTGTATTGCCTTATACTATTGGCGATTATTTGTCTGATGATATCCGTACAGGAAAAATTCCAACAGACTCAAAAGAGTTTGATGCCGTTGAAAAATCGGTGTCAGAAAGAATCAATTTCTTTATGAATAATAAAGGAACAAAATCTGTTGATCATTTCCACAAACGTTTAGGAAAAGTGATGTGGGATAAAGTAGGAATGGCACGAAACGAAAAACATTTAAAAGAAGCAATGGCTGAAATTAAAGCTATTCGTGATGAGTTCTGGAAAGAAGTGAAAGTTCCTGGAGATGCTAGTGAAATGAATTTGGAGTTAGAAAAAGCAGGGAGAGTAGCAGATTTCTTAGAGTTAGGAGAGTTGTTCGCAAAAGATGCTTTGAATAGAAATGAATCTTGTGGAGGTCATTATCGTGAAGAAAGTGTGGTGCAAGAAGGAGAGCAAAAAGGAGAAGCATTGCGTAACGATATAGATTTCAAATACGTTTCTGCATGGGAATATAAAGGAGAACCTGCAGATGCAGTTTTGCATAAAGAAGAATTAGAGTTTAAGGATATTGAGTTGAAGCAAAGAAGTTATAAATAGTTGATGGTTGCTAGTTGACAGTTCTTTAAATAGAACGCTAACAACTAACAACGGACAACCAAAAACTAGATAAAATGAATCTTACATTAAAAATTTGGAGACAAAAAGGACCTCAAGATAAAGGTGCTATGGTCGATTATAAAGTAACTGATATTTCAGAGCATATGTCATTTTTAGAAATGCTGGATGTTTTGAACGAACAATTAGTCAATTCTGGTGATGAGCCTGTGGCTTTTGATCATGATTGTCGCGAAGGAATTTGCGGAATGTGTTCTTTGTATATCAATGGTGAAGCACATGGTCCGGATCGTGGAATTACGACTTGCCAATTGCATATGCGTATGTTTAACGATGGCGATACTATTTATATAGAACCATTTAGAGCAGGAGCTTTCCCAGTGATTAAAGATTTGGTTGTAGACCGTATGGCGTTTGAACGTATTCAGCAAGCAGGGGGTTTTGTCTCTGTAAATACGTCTGGTAATACGCAGGATGCAAATGCACTTCCTATTTCTAAACACGCAGCAGATGAAGCGATGGACGCTGCAGCATGTATTGGTTGTGGAGCTTGTGTTGCCACTTGTAAAAACTCTTCGGCAATGTTATTTGTCGGCGCAAAAGTTGCACAATATGCATTGTTACCTCAAGGTCAAGTTGAGGCGGCAGATCRWKKKWWKAAMAYKRKAMATCAAANNRMYWWRRRWRRYTTTGGAAACTGTACAAATACCGGTGCTTGTGAAGTTGAATGTCCGAAAGGAATTTCATTGACAAATATTGCGCGTTTAAATCGTGAGTTTTTAAAAGCCTCTTTAAAAGGGTAGAAATCGCCTAAATTAGGGATGCTAAAAGGAAATAAAAAAACTCACTCATGGAGCGAGTTTTTTTGTAATATTACGTTTTTAAGAACCTCACCTTGTAATAATTATGAAAAATACGACTTCATTCCTTTTGTTTTTGTTAACCTTCTCGTTATTTGCACAAACAAATGATAAAAATAAAATAGCCCTTATTGAAAATTTTATTTTAATTCAACAGCAGGATTCTGCTCAATATTATTTAAACCAAGTAGATAAAAGTAAATACACACATAGTTTACAGCAAATAATAAGCAGTACCCCATCATATGATGATTGTTATAATTTCATATCAAAAGTAGGAGATAGATCAAATTTTTCTTATCAAAAATTATCAAAATATATCAATGATGAGATAAAGACTCCTACCAATACAAAAAAAATAGATTTAGACTTTGTAAAAATAAAATGGCTTCAAGTTTCAAAATTAAGAGATGAAACTACGATAGAGGCTGCCAATGTAGAACAAAGAAAGTTAGATAGCTATATAAATCAATTTGAGAGTAATGATAAGAATCTACAAAAGGCAAGAATATATGCTAGCACTCATCAAATTGTATTGTATTTAATTGAAAATAAAGTAAAAGAAGGTAAAGACTTATGTCTTTCTAATTTAGAAAAATCCATTCAATTAAAAGATGATGTTTTAAAAATCATGTCTCTTTATTATCTCTGTGATTTTATTTTGTTAGAAGGGGATTTAGGCGGTTACATCAAAATTTGTGAGGAAATTTCAGAAATAGAAAGCAAACGCCAATTTAAGACAAGTTATTATTTGGGTAATTTGATTCATACCTTAGACGCTTACATATACAAGGGAGGGCAAGATGAAAAAATATTGAAATTACTACAGGAGCTTTATAATGGTGAAAACACAAAAGATTTAAGTTATTCGCTTTATGCTAAATTTTTAGGTAATTTGAATTTAAACGCTCCAATTGCAAAAAATATTTTTAAACAATTTGAAGTGAATAACCTAATTGAATTTAGTAAAAAAACAATAGAATTAGGGGAGGAGACATTGAATTCACACGATTTATATCAATTACTTAGAGAGGCGTCAGAAGCGTTAGAGAAACAGGGTGATTTAAAAGAAGCAATTGCTGTTATAAAGCAATCAAACGTATTGATTCAAAAAATATATTCTCAAGATTTAGCAAACTCTTTAGCAGAGGTAAAGACTGAAAATCTAATAAAAGTCAAAAATGAAAAGCTTGAAATACAACGTCTAAAATCAACATTTTATGCAATTGTAATAGTTTTTTCAATGCTGCTTGTACTCATTATAATATATTATTTAGCTCGTAATAAAAGGCAAAGAGCTCAGAATAATAAGAAGAGAGTCTTGAGAGAGTTTAAATAGCAGCTTTGAAAAAAGTAGAAAATTTATATCTAAAAGTTGAAAGATCCAATTAAATTTTATAAAGCGCAGTTAAAAAAACATCAAGAAGATGTTAAGGCGACTAAGAAAAAATTGATAAAGTTGAGTCTTTATAGGTTTCTATCTTTTATAATTCCAGTTTTTGGAATATACCTTACCTATCAACAAAAAAATGTTGCAATAATTATTGGAATTTTAGGCTTAGTAACATTTTTGTTTTTGCTAAAATCGTATGCTAAGACCAAAATAAAAAAACAACTTTCTGAAACTTTGGTCAAAATTAATAAAGAGGAAATTGAAATTCAATTAGGGGATTTTTTTGATAGACCTCAGGGGTGGGAGTTTCAAAATCCGAATCATTTTTATAGTTTAGATATTGATTTATTTGGTAGAGGATCGTTTTTTCAATACATCAACCGGGCGACAATAAACGAAGGAGCAAAGGTTTTGGCGAATGAATTATTAGCGAATAATCCTAACAAGATTGTTTCTAGACAAGAAGCAATCAAAGAATTAGCGAACATTACAAAATGGCGTCAACAATTTTCGGCAACAGCAAGTTTAATTAAGATTGATACTCCTGCTGAAACAATCATCAATTGGTTAAAAAATTATACTGCTTTTTTACCAAAAATGATGCGTTTTTTACCTCAAGTTTTTACCGCTATTTCAGCGCTATTTTTTATTCTAACCGTTACCAATATTTTTACTACAATTTACCCAATTGCTTTTTGGTTACTTTTCGGATTAGCTATTACAGGTAAATATGTCAAAAAAACATCGAAACTATCTTCTAATTCTGACAAAGTAAAATACACTTTTAGACAGTATTCGCTATTGTTAAATTTGATTGAAGAAAAGGAGTTCACTTCTAAAATTTTAATAAATCAGCAACTTAAAATAACCTCTAAAGATAAAAAGTCCTCTCAAATATTTAATGAATTTTCAAAATTATTAGATGCCCTTGATAGTAGAAATAATATGCTATTTGCACTTATAGGAGATGGTTTTTTATTATGGGATATCAAACAAAGCTATAAAATTGAGCAGTGGATTCATCGCTATTCCGATACCATAGAAGATTGGTTTAATGTTATTTCTTTCTTTGAAGCTTACAACTCATTAGGCAATTTTTCTTTTAATCATCCAACATATATTTACCCAAAAATTGTAGCGAGTAAAACGGCTTTAAAAACTGAAAGTTTAGGGCACCCTTTATTGAATAAAGAAAAGCGCATAGACAATTCTATTGAAATAAATCATCAGCAATTTTTTATTATTACCGGTGCAAATATGGCGGGGAAAAGCACTTTTTTAAGAACGGTTTCTTTGCATATTGTGATGGCAAATATGGGCTTGCCAATTTGTGCTACAAAAAGTGAATACTCACCTGTAAAGCTAATTACAAGTATGCGAACTTCTGATTCGTTAACAGATGATAGTTCCTATTTCTTTTCAGAATTGACGCGGTTGAAATTTATTGTTGACCAAATTCAAAAGGAGCCCTATTTTATTATTCTCGATGAGATTTTAAAAGGAACAAACAGTACAGATAAAGCAATCGGGTCTAGAAAATTTGTTGAAAAATTGGTGACTTCAAACGCTACTGGAATTATAGCTACACATGATTTGAGCCTGTGTGAAGTTGCAAAGGAGATAGAAGTTGTTAAAAATTATTATTTTGATGCAGAGATTATAAATGATGAGTTGTATTTTGACTATTCCTTTAAAAAAGGAATTTGTAAAAACATGAATGCATCATTTTTATTACGTAAAATGGAAATAATATGAAATCAAAACTTCCAAACATAAAAACGAATATTTTTACGGCGATGAGCGGGTTGGCTCAAAAACACAACGCTATTAATTTATCACAAGGGTTTCCAAATTTTGAGGTGAATGCTGAGTTGTTGGATTTGGTTGATACTGCCATGAGAAATGGATACAATCAATATGCTCCTATGGTAGGGGTGTTTAAATTGCGTAATGAGATTTCAAAAAAGTTTGAATTGTTGTACAATGAAACCTATCATCCAGATAGTGAAATCACAATCACCGCAGGTGCAACTCAAGCGATTTTTACGATTATTTCTGCTTTTATTTTTCCTGATGATGAAGTGCTTGTTTTTAAACCGGCTTATGACTGTTACGAACCTGCGATTGAATTGAATGGAGGTAAAGTGATTCCGATGCAATTAAATTCTCCAAATTATAAAGTTGATTGGATGGAGGTTGCAAAGAAAATTTCTTCCAAAACCAAAATGATTATCATCAATACTCCCCAAAACCCAAGTGGAACTATTTTTTCTAAAGATGATTTATTACACCTACAAAAATTGACATCCAATACGGATATMWTWKTKTTAAGTGATGAGGTKTATGARCATATTATTTTTGATGGAKWAAAACATSARWSTGYWKSTWWRTATCCWKMYTTRRMARARAGAWKWTTTATMAYWGCATCTTTYGGRAARACATTTCATRWTACAGGWTGGAAAATSGGWTATTGNNTTGCGNNCCWRMMGAKTTRAYRRATGARTTYAGAAAAGTGCATCAGTTTAATGTGTTTTCTGTGCATCATCCTAGTCAAGTTGCGTTGGCAGCATATTTAAAAAAACCGAATAATTATTTAGAATTGAGTGAATTTTATCAGCAAAAAAGAGATTTGTTTTTAGACTTGATTAAAGATTCTAATTTCAAATTTGTGCCATCACAAGGCACTTATTTTCAGAATTTAAGTTATTCCAATATTTCAGATGAAAAGGATGTTGACTTTGCAAAACGGTTGGTTACTGAATTTGGAATAGCATCGATTCCATTATCAGTTTTTAATGTAAATAATCAGGATGATAAAATGCTGCGGTTTTGTTTTGCAAAAACAGATGAAACTTTGAAACAAGCGACAGAAATTTTGAATAGAATATAAAACATTAAGAAGGCTTTTGTCTTTCCCGCGTAGGCGGGAATTCATTTTTTATAGTGGATTTAGATTCCTGCTTACGCAGGAATGACAGTATTATTTTAAATTAGAAGTACAGATGTCTGTTCGAGCGCAGTCGAGAACTAATTAGTGATTCACACCGTGATATTACACACTCACACCTTGACTCGAAGTCACGGTGTGAGTATTCCAATTAAAAAACAGAACATGCAAAACGAATTAAATATAGCAAGTCTTCAAGTCGATATTATTTGGGAAAATCCTCAAGCAAATATTGAAAAATATTCGGCAATGATTGATTCCATTTCTGATGATGTTGATCTCGTTATTTTACCCGAAATGTTCGCAACAGGATTTTCTATGAACCCAGCTTCTTGTGCTGAAACCGTGGAAGGATTCAGCATTTCTTGGATGCAAGAAATAGCCAAAGAAAAACAGGTTGCCATTATGGGAACTTTAGCAATAAAAGAAAATAATAATTTTTATAACCGACTCGTTTTTGTACATCCAAATGGAGAAACAGAAACCAATAATAAACGACATCTATTTTCGTATGGAGGAGAAGATAAAGTGTATACCCAAGGAGAAGATAGAATTATCATCAACTATAAAGGATGGAAAATCAACCCAATGATTTGTTATGATTTACGTTTTCCGGTGTGGACTCGGAATACAAATGATTATGATGTCTTAATCTTTATGGCGAATTGGCCAAAGCCAAGAATTAATGCTTGGGATACCTTACTAAAAGCACGAGCTATTGAAAATATGTGTTATACTATTGGTGTGAATAGAGTAGGAATTGATGGTAACAATTTAGAGTATATAGGGCATTCGCAAACAATTGACATGTTAGGAAATGTTGTTTCTGACTCGGTTGAAAATAAAGAAATGATTTTTGAAACGACTTTAAACAAAAAGGAATTGGATAAGGTTAGAAACAAATTCCGTTTTTTAGAAGACCGAGATTTTTTTGAAGTTTTATAGTTTTATTTCCTAAATTCAATAACTTAAGACAACAAATCAAAATATCTTTTAACGCTCTTTACTGCAAGTCAGTTAGAACTTGCAACCAAAAACTTTCTCCCTAGCTCTCTGAAATATACATTCCTAAGATTTCCTTTTGAGCTTCTTTGATTAACGGCAAGGATATTATATAAAGATTTGTGCTGAGTTTTACCATCAACTCGTGCCTTGTAATGTTATCGCACCTAACCATACAGTGTAAAAAAACAGCTTCTAAAGGCCCGTTTTGCCACGCTTTAATAGTCAGGGATGATGACCTATAATTTAACTTAAAACAGCATGTGAAATAATCACTATCAAACATCTCTTTTATATGACTTAAAATGCCTCTAAGACTCATGCCTAATCCATACAAACCAATAATTTCACCCGAAAGGTTTTCTGTTAAAACTGTTTGTCGCTTTTTGATAATCCCTGGCTCAAAATGACTTCTTCTATAGGTGGTAGTTTCTATTTGAAAAAAATAATACTTTTTTTATTCAGACAGAGTTGAGTTTACAGTCTCATTAGCAATAAGAATTCAGATATTCCTTCCATTCAGTTGGTGTATTTAAATTCAATAATACAGCAGCATCTGAAACTTCTAAGGAAGTAATTTTAGAGGCGGCTAATTTTTTTATCTGAATATCTAGTCGCGACTCTGAATCACCTAGTTTCAAACTTTTTAAATGCTTCCAAAAAACATATTCCAATTTAATAGGGTGTCCGTTCTTAGTAAGGTGATTTACAATAACTACGGAATTATAAGTCTTTAAAAATTGTTTAAATGCACTTTTGCTAAGTATCGGAGTATCAATAGGATTAATTATTAATTCTAAACCTATTGGGATTTCAAACAGCACCTTTTGCAGAGTAGAAAAAGAGCCTAATTCTGGATTCTTATTAATGATAATTGTAATGGTAAGGTCTAAGAATTTTTGCGGAGTCTCACATGCTTTTTCGAACCAATCAATTGCGTCGAAGTAATGTTGAAAATCATAACCTAGGCCTATGTAAATATGTAAGATTCCTGTTTCAGAAATACGTTGGATTTGTTCTAAGATCCAAAAGGTTTTGTTGTATTTGAGCAATCCTTTGGCAACACCCATTCTAGACGATTTTCCGCCCGCTAAAAGAATAAATACGGGGTTATTTTCCATAGTGAATTTGCAATAGTTCCGCAGCAACACTAATGGCAATTTCGTTGGGAGTTATTCCTCCAATATTCAATCCGACCGGACATTTAACAGTTTTGATGCCTTCTTTAATCCCGAGGTCTTTGATAAGTTTATTGTTGAATTTTACTTTTTTGGTGTTGCTACCAATCAAACCGATATATTTCGTTTTAGAATCAATAGCCAAAGCAGTAATTTCAAAATCTAATATATGGTCGTGTGTCATAATAAGAATATAACAATTAGAACCCCAGTTGATAAATTGCTTATATAAATCGAAATCAATATCAGTATAAACAATTTGTGGATTGATATTGATAGATTCTCTCCAGTTTTTACGTGTGTCTAGCAGTGTAATATGAAACGGAGTATCTTTTAAAATAGTACACAATTCAATGCCTATGTGCCCTGCACCAAATAAATATAACTGCGGATTTTGATTCATAGGTTCAATAATTAATTCGACTTTTCCACCACAGCATTGCTCAAATTCTGGGCCTAATGTAAATGAAAATTGACCAATTTTGTTAGCTTTTAATACTTGAATGGCTTCTTCAATAATGTTGAGTTCTAATTTCCCACCACCAATAGTTCCATTGATAGAGCCGTCTGCTGTTACCAACATTCTGGCTCCAATTTTACAAGGTGTTGAACCTAAACATTTGGTAACTGTTACTAAAGAAACAGGTGTTTTTTGCTGTTCAAATTTTTGAAGTTCCGAAATCCATTGTTGCATTTGTTAGACCAAATTATGATCAGACAAAGGTAACGTATGGTAACGTTTTCCGGTCGCTTTAAAAATGGCATTCACTATAGCTGGGGCAATTACTGGTACGCCTGGTTCACCAACTCCTGTTGGTTTTTCGCTACTTTTAATCACTTCTACATGAATTTCTGGAGCATCTGCCATACGAATCATTTGATAATCGTGATAATTACTTTGCTCAATGGCTCCATTTTTTGCGGTAATTTTTCCATAAAAAGCCAATGACATCCCAAATATAGCAGCACCTTGTATTTGAGAAATTACAGTATCTTTATTAATTACAGTTCCGCAATCAATAGCCGTAAATACCTTGTGGACTTTTACTTTGTTATTTATAACAGAAACCTCAATTACAGACGCAACATAAGATAAAAAACTATATTGGACTGCAATACCCATGGCATGCCCTTTGGGTAATTTCTTACCCCAGTCTGCATTTTTAGCAGCTGTTTTTAAAACATGTTTTAAACGAGCGGTATTGTATTTATATTCCCTTTTTGTATCTTCAATTCGGTCGCTTCCAATAAGATCTAACCTGAATTTTAGAGGGTCTATTCCAGCTTTATACGCCAATTCATCTGCGAATACGTTTACAGAAAATCCGTGCGGAATATTAATTACAGATCGTAGCCATCCAATACGAATATGTGCTGGTGCTTTGCCAGATTCAACCTGAAAGTTAGGGATTTCAAAGGGGATCTTTGATGCGCTAGAAGTTTCCCCGTCAGAAGGCTCATCGGCTCCAGAGGCAAAGGTTGAACTTATTGTAGGTAATGCAAACCGATGCAGCCAACCCGTAACTTTCCCATTTTTATCTATTGAGCCTTTCATGTATTGCGAAGCCACTGTATGGTAATAACTATGCTGAATATCATCTTCTCTAGACCAAATAACTTGAACAGGTGCATTGATTGCTTTTGAAATAACGGCTGCTTCAACAATAAAATCGGGCTTTGACTTTCTACCGAATCCGCCACCCAAAAAAGTAACATTAATGGTTACATTTTCTAAGGATGTTTTTAAAAATTCTGCAACTTCTGTTCTTGCTGCTTGCGGGGCTTGGAYMGGAGCCCAAACCTCACAGGTATCTCCTTGCACCCATGCCACAGCATTTGGAACTTCCATAGGAGTATGAACCAAGTGTGGTGTTTTAAAAGTGCTTTCAACGGTTTTATATGCTTTTTTAAAAGCAGTATTTACATTGCCGACAGATTTTTCTACTTTTCCTTTTTTATGAACATTCTTTGTGAGAAAGTCCATGTACTTATTAGAATTATAAGAACTATTATCTCCCGTATTCCAAACTACTTTTAAGGCTTCTTTTCCTTTAAAAGCGGCCCAAGTATTGGTTGCAATAACAGCCACCCCACCTAACACCCCAAAGGGTCTTTCTATTCTCGGAAATTCAATAACATCTAAGACTCCTTTTATTTTTAAGGTTTCCGTTGCATCAAAAGATCTTACAGTTCCGAAGGTAACCGGACATCGTTGTATGGCAACAAATTTCATGTTTGGAAGTCGTTTATCCAATCCGAAAACAGCAGATCCTGTCACATAATTTTCAAGGTCAATACTAGGTAAAGTTTTCCCAATATATTTAAAGTCTTCGGGTGATTTTAATTTTACATCCGTTGGGACTTCTAGTGTTTTAGCAATTTCGACCAATGCTCCAAAGCTTACTTTTTTTCCGCTGTTATGAATAACAAAATGGTTTTCCGCTGTACATTCACTTTCAGAAACTTCCCATTTTTGTGCTGCTGCTGAAATTAATAGCGCTTTTGTGGTCGCGCCCATTTGTCGCATGGTATCATATAAATAGCGAATACTACGAGAGCCATCGGTATTTTGATCGCCGTATTGAGCATCTCCGGTAGCTTGTTTGATAGAAACTCGATTCCAATCCGCTTCCATTTCATCTGCAATAACAGAGGTGAGTGATGTCCGCACTCCGTTTCCCATTTCTGACCTTGAAGCGACCAAAATGAGACTTCCATCAGAATTTAATTGAACGAATAAATTCGGATTTACCGAAATAATATCTTTGTTAGATTCACTAAAAGGGTTTGTATTACAGCCTAAAACTAATCCGCCTGAAGCCAACCCAACTCCCTTTAAAAAACTTCTTCGACTTATATTTGTTATAATTCTCATGATTCACGTTTTTTAAGTTCAACAGAATGGTTAATAGCATTTTTTATTCGTTGATAGGTTCCACATCTACAAATATTACGTGTCATGGCATTGTTGATTTCGGTATCCGTTGGAGCTTCATTTTTATTCAACAAAGCAGTTGCTGTAATTAACTGACCAGGTTGGCAATACCCACATTGAGGCACATTCAAATCCGCCCATGCTTGCTGTAGAATTTGTAGATTTTCCGTTTTTCCTTCAATGGTAATTATTTTTTTATCTGCTACAGAAGACACTTGCATTTGGCAAGAGTTAACGGCTTCTCCATCAATAAGAACCATGCAAGATCCGCAAAGCCCTTTTCCGCAGCCATATTTAGTACCAGTATATCCAACAAAATCTCGAATTGCCCAGAGAAGGGGCATCGTTGGGTCGGCATCTATGCTGTGTGCCTTTCCATTAATATGTAGTGAAATCATAAGTTAGTAGTCTTAATGATGAATAAACAACTAAAATACTATTTTCTTTACAATCTAATGTAATAAAATATAAAAAAGCCCATAGTTATTGTATTTTAAATACGCTACAATATTTTTGAATACATTTTTTCATAATTTTTAATACGTGTAAAGTTGTTRWGWWTWKRYKMMMWRYKTRRYRWWTRMTTATTGTTTAAAGTACTTATGTCTATTTGACCTTTAAATTGAGATTGTACTGATCTGGAGCCTTTTTGGTTTAGAGTTCAACTTTAAATCCCATAATTCATTAAAAAAAGAAGACTTGCTCCCTAATAGGAACAAGTCTTTAATTTAAATTATAAATTGTATTTCTAAATTGGTTGCATCCATTTAAAATTATACTTGGTATCTGGTATCACAATACGTTCAGTAATACGCGCCATACGGTCTGGTAATTTCATAAGATAATCACGAGCTTTTTCTGCTTCAGCAGTCAATCCTGTAATTTTATCAATCTCCCAAGCGGCATTTAATTTTCTTAAAATATCGACATAATCAAACCCGGTGTARACTCCACATCGCTGTGCTACTGTAGAAAATTGATTGAATAACGATCCTTTTTCTCCAAATGATTCTCTTAAGTGCATTGCAGGCATTACGATTTTGTGTTTCATCATGTGTTGAAAAGCCAACATCATTTCACTAGGGTCGTGCGTAAATATTTGTCGTACAAATTCAACATAAGCTAAGTGATGGCGCATTTCATCACCAGCAATAATTTTATTCATTTTCGCCAACATTTTAAACCCTTTTTTACGGGCAAGTTTTGCAGCATTGTTATGAGAAACATAGGTTGCTAATTCTTGAAAACTTGTGTAAACAAAATTTTTGTAAGGGTCACGTGCAGTACCGATATCAAAACCATCAGCAATTAAATGTTGCGTTGTTATTTCTACTTCGCGCATATTTACTCTTCCAGATAAATATAGCATTTTGTTCAATAAATCTCCATGTCTATTTTCTTCTCCAGTCCATGATCTAATCCATTTTGCCCAACCGTTATCTTTGGTGCCATCGCTGTTTCTAGCAGATACACCGTCAACGTCTAGCAACCAAGATTCATAGGTTGGTAATGCTTCTTCGGTAATGGTATCGCCTACCATACATACCCAAAAATCATCATCTAAATCTTTAGATAATTCTCTAATTTCTTTTACTTCTTCAATAAAAGAATCGCTTTGAGAATTTGGTAAAAAATCAGTTGGTTGCCAGATTTTTTCTGGAGCAATTAGAAACTTCGTTACAAATACATCGATATTTTTTTCGAGTGTTTGCATAACTTCTAATCGGATGTTGTGTAAAGACATAATATTATTGTTGTGTTAGGGCTGTAAAACTACAGCATTTTTTATGGTTTTTTCTACTTTTTCAAATAATTCTAGGAACTTTAAAGACTTGGCTTCAATAGGTTCATGAACATCAAAGGTTAAATGGACTCCGACTTCCATAGGGAAACCACCGTATTTTAAAAACTGCCAAGAGTTGTTGATGGTGATTGGAAGCACCACAGCATTAGGCGTATATTTTACCAACATCTTTAATCCGTTTTCTGAAAAACGTTTAGGTTTTCCATCTCTACTTCGGGTTCCTTCAGGAAAAATAACTGCTGAATAATTATTTTTTTCGATGTATTGCCCCAAAGTTTTTAAAACAGTTAATGCTTGTTTTGGGTTTTTACGGTCTATTAAGGCGCTACCTCCGTGTCGTAAATTAAAAGAGACACTCGGAATCCCTTTTCCTAATTCTTGTTTAGAAACAAACTTAGGGCTGTTTTTACGGAGGTACCAAGAAATCGTAGGAATATCGTTCAAACTTTGATGATTGGTAACAATAATTAATGGTTTGTCTGTCGGGATATTATACTTATTTCTAAATGAAATACGTGTTCCTAAAATATGTAAACATTTAATTAACGTAAAGTTTAATCCGTTTACAAAAAATTGATGTCCTTTATATCCACCTAATTTTAAACCCAACCATTGTAGAGGATGAAAGATTAAAAGGGTCAATCCGAAGCCTAAATAATAAAGGACTGTGAGTGGATAGGATATTATTTTTTTAAGGATTTTCATTTGTGTTTTTTATAATCCGTCATTACAAGGACAAAGGGCGAAGTAATCTGCCAGAATATTATGATGAGATTTCTCGTCGTTCATTCTTCTCCCGATAACTATCGGGACTGTCGGAATGACAATCAAAATATATTTAGAATGTCTCTTCGACTCCGCTCAGCAACCACCGCTCAGAGACCAATTTTAATCAAACCAAGTGCTCCAAGGAATTCTGCTCAATACAATCAATAAAGCAATTCCGTAGAACAAACCAATGGTGATAAACTTCTTGGCATCTTCATTTTTCTTTTTATGTCTTACCCATCCAATGGTAATTAATGCAATTGCAATGATCATCATTAAAGGATGCTCTACAGCTAATAATCTTTGGTGTGCGTCTAAACTCCCAATTCCGTTTTCTTTCAAGGCTTTGTACCAAGGCGACATAAAATACCAAGCGAACCCAATTAATAATTGTATGTGTGCAAAAATTAATGTGAATAAAGAAAGTCGTAAATCTTTGGCTTTAAATTCTCTTTTAGAAGCAACCCCAGAAAAGGCATTGATGGTTGCTAAAATTAATGTGACAAGTACTAARTAGGCCCAATAAGAATGGATGGTTTGCATCATGATATGTAAGGTTTTTTGATTTGTGTCAAATGTACTAAATTTTGGGTATAAAAAAACCGTTCACTAGAAAGTGAACGGTTTTAAATATTCTAATTAAGAATTTATTAGAAACTGAATCTCATTGTAAAGTTCCAAGTTCTTCCGAATCCCCAATATATTCTATTGTCAGTTCTTATACCTTTATAAGTATCTTGACTTGGTCTGTCTTGCGTAAGTCTGTTTGTGTCAGCCTCTGCAATATAAACTTCGTCAAATACATTGTTTACATTTAATCTGAAAGCAATAGATTGCTTGTCATCATTAAAAGGAATTTTATAAGACATCCCTAAATCAACTAAGTCATAACTAGGTAATTCTAATGAACCACCATGATCTTCTCTATCAAAATCAGTTGGATCAATTGCAGCATATAAATTGTTTGCATAATACCAACTAGCATCGAAACTTAAGTTATCGATTACTTTATATCTTGTACCAATACGTGCAGTCATTTGAGCAGCATCACCAACTTTTACACCGTCTAAATACAATGTTACTTCGCTACCTGGTATAGGATCTTGATTATCGTCAAAAGCTCTCGAAGTTACATTGCCTTTGTATTCCCAGTTACCAACAGATAACATTCCTGTAAAACTCAATTTGTCAGATACTCTATAGTTTCCTTCAAATTCGACACCTACGTGAACTTGCTCTATCCCTTCTAAGTTTGCTGTACCTCTTGADCCATCATCACCTGTTACACCAACAGTTTGAAAACGATCTTTCCAAGAAGTTCTATATACGTTTAAGTTTGCATTGAATTTTTCAGAGTGATATCCATACCCTGCTTCTAGACCAAAAACTTTTTCGTTTGTTAAATTAGGATTTAGGTTATTACCGTAGTTAATCCATACAGCATTAAATAATGGTTGTTTAGAATAGTATCCAGTATTAAAGAAAACATTATTTTCTTCGTTAATTTTAAAGTTAAATCCACCTTTAATATTACCACCAAGAATACTTTCAACACCAGATTTTTGATTTCCTGGAGCTTCGTTAAAATATTCAACTCTTTCGGATCCTTGTTGTGAAATTGCTCCTTGAACAAATGCTGATATTCTTTCAGTTTTGTATTCTAATTGAGAGAATGCACCTAACCAACTAACAAGACCTTCATTGTAATATTCAATTTTTTGTTGGTCTTTAATATTTACAAAAGGATTCCAGTTTGGCGTCACACCATAATATTCAGTAATATCTCTGTTAGGGTTGTTATCATCTCTGTCATCAGTATAACCATCAGCACCTAAATCGTCATTTACTACTCTGTAGTGAATTCCTTTATAGGTTCTAATGTCAACACCAAAGTCAAAGCTTAATTGATCGTTAAATTTATGGTTAAAGTTAGAAATCATCCCGTACCAGTTATGAGAATTCATAGAAGCTCTTCTAGTAAAACCGTTGTTTCTATCATTGATAAATTCTCCATTTGAATCTGGAACTCTATCCGCACCAAAGTCAGGTACAGAACCACCAGTGTTCCATTTTTGGATATCATCAAAACGGATTAACCCAGTATTAGCATCTCTAAATTGACCATAATAATCTCTTGCACCATTAATTCTACCAATCGGTCCAGATCCACCACCACGACCCCAAGAGGCGTAAACTACAGTAGAGATTTTAGAATTGTCACTCAAAGTCCAATCCCAATTTAATGATGTAATAGGTTTGTTATAAAAGTTTCTTCTAAAAGTATAAACTTCACCATCTTTATAACCCCATTGTGCATTGTATTTTCTGTTTGGATACTCTACGCTACCATATCTTTGGTAGTTATAAATCTCTACAGATCTAGAGTTTTGATTGTGCCATTGAGCTGCGCCGGTATAGGTAAATTCAAATTGGTGTTTGTCACTTGCTTTGTAACCAATACCAAGAAAATAGCCATTCCCTAAAAATTCAGTTCCATCAATATAACCGTTTCCTTGAGTTTGACTTAATAACATAGAAACAGACAATCCGTTGTCCAGAACTCCAGTACTATAGGATCCTAATAATTTTACATAACCATCGTTACCAATAGATGTTACAAAATTACCACCTTGTTTAGAGTTAGCAGATCTTRTTATAACGTTGATAGTACCCCCAACAGAAGATACAGCTAATTTAGAAGAACCCAATCCTCTTTGTACTTGTATTGCAGATGTAACGTCAGCTAATCCAGCCCAGTTAGACCAGTAAACCCAACCGTTTTCCATATCATTAACAGGAACCCCGTTAATTAATACAGCAGTGTTTCTTTGATCAAATCCACGAATGTTAATTCTAGAATCTCCATAACCACCACCAGATTTAGTAGCATACACAGAAGGTGTAGAGTTTAAGATTTCTGGTAATTCTTGAGAACCTAAACGTTCTTGAATTTCAGTAGCTCTAATAGTAGAAACTGCTACAGGAGTCTGTCTATCTTTTACGATATCAGCAATACCAACAACAACAATTTCATTTAAAGACTCTTGAGAAGGCTCTAGTTTAACTTCACCTAAATCAGTTGTACCTGTAAATGCAAACTTTAATGTTTTGTAACCGATAAATGATACTTCAATAGTACCACTTTCTACATTTACATCTAAAGTAAATGCACCATTAAAATCGGTTGAAGTACCAGTTGTAGTTCCTGCTAAAACAACATCAGCACCTGGTAAGGGTTGATTTGTTTCATCCATTACCGTACCGGTAACTGTTTGACCATACATGGCAGCTGATGTTATAAACAACATTGCCATTAAAAATTTCATAATTTTCTTCATTTTAATATTAGTTTTGAATAGTTGAACAAATATGCAACTTTTTTAGGAGCTACAATTAATTTCTTATTAAAAAATTAACAAAAAATTGTGATATTCTCAAAAATACTAAAATGAATGATTACTTACTGACGTACAGTAAATTAGATGTTAACAGGTTGTAAACATCAATAGTTTTGTATATTAAGAAAAGGTTATTTTTAACAAAAATTAAGACGCAGCATAGATTTTATGCGCCAATTCCTTCCCTAATTCTACTCCAAATTGATCATAACTATAAATATTCCAAACAACACCTTGCACAAATATTTTATGCTCATACATTGCAATTAAACTCCCTAAACTTTTGGGTGTTAATTTTTTAATTAAGATGGTGTTACTCGGTTTGTTACCTTCAAATACTTTAAAAGGAAGTAGCTTTTCAATGCTGTCTTCTTTGCCTTGATTTTTTAAATCTAAGTGAACTTCTTGTCGCGTTTTACCTTCTGCTAATGCCTGAGTTTGCGCATAAAAATTAGCCATTAATTTAGCGTGATGTTCTTCATTACCATACAAAGATTCTTCGAAACCGATAAAATCTGCAGGAATTAATTTGGTGCCTTGATGTACCAATTGCATGTACGCATGTTGCGAATTTGTACCAGCACTACCCCAAATAATATTCCCGGTTTGGTAGTTTACACGTTCGCCATTTCTATCAACTGATTTTCCGTTACTCTCCATAATTGCTTGTTGCAAATAAGCTGATAGTTTATTGAGATATTGCGAGTATGGTAAAATTACTTCAGAGTCTGTACCAAAGAAATTGTTATACCAAATACTTAACATTGATAGTACAACAGGAATATTTTTTTCGAAAGGTTCGTTTTTGAAATGTTCGTCCATTTCAGATGCTCCTTTTAATAGGTTGTTGAAATTGTCAAAACCAACAGCTAAACTGATGGATAATCCAACGGTGCTCCACAAAGAAAAACGACCACCAACCCAGTTCCACATAGGGAAGATATTGTCTGCTGCAATCCCAAATTCAGAAACTGATTTTATATTTGTTGATACCGCCACAAAATGTTTTTTGATTGCAGCTTCATCAGCAGTTTCTAAAAACCACTTTCTTATCGTATTGGCATTTGTCAACGTTTCTTGCGTTGTAAATGTTTTTGAAACAATTACAAAAAGTGTTGTTTCTGGGTTTAAATTTTTGATGATTTCTTGAACGTGATCTCCATCAATATTTGAAACAAAATGTACGTTCAAATGATTTTTATAAAACTTCAAAGAATCAACCACCATATCTGGTCCAAGGTCAGAACCACCGATACCGATATTTACAACATCGGTTATTTTTTTATTTGTGTAGCCTTTCCATTCACCAGAAACGACCTTATTTGTAAAGCTTTCAATTTTTGATAAAGCGTTTTTTATTTCTGGTAAAACATTTTCGCCATCAACCAAAACAGGATTCTCGCTTTGCGTTCTTAAAGCAGTATGTAAAACGGCTCTTTCTTCGGTTTCGTTAATTTCATCACCGTCAAAATATTTTTGAATGGCATCTTTTAAATCCACTTCATTTGCAAGTTGAATTAACAAATCCATTGTTTTTTGATCAATTCTATTTTTAGAATAATCAACCGAAAAATCAGAAAAGTTGAGTGAAAATTTATTTTTTCTATCAGCATCTTGATTGAATAAATCTCTTAAGTGTGCGTTTTTTATCGATTCAAAATGCGCTGCTAATTTTGTCCAAGCCTCGGTATGAGTTGGATTGATGTTTTTTAATGCCATAATTAAGTTGTGTGTTTATTGGGCTGCAATTTCGGAAGAAAAATCCGTATAACCAATTGTATCTAGCTGTGTTTTTAAATCAGAAATGGATTCGAGATAGATTGGTTTTAGTGATTCTTTCATTGGTTTTGCTGCGGGTAATTTTTGTTTTAGCGGATCAACTTGTTTTCCGTTTTTCCAAAAACGATAACAAACATGTGGKCCRCCAGWGTTWCCTGTCATSCCWAYRKWMCCAATAATWTCRCCTTGYTTTACMACRTCMCCAACWTTTACWKSACGTYTKYTCATGTGTAAATATTGMGTRSYRTAGGTTCCRTTATGTCTAATTTTCACATACTTTCCGTTACCTCCTTTTCTACGAGATTCTGTTACTCTTCCATTTGCTGTTGCAATGATTGGTGTGCCCACGGGCGATGCAAAATCGGTTCCTTTATGAGGTCTTACTTTATTGCCATAAAAAGCAATTCGGCGTTTTAAATTGTAGCGTGATGAAATTCTGTAATTAAATTGAATCGGAGCTTTTAAAAATTGACGACGCAATACATTGGTTTTTTCATCGTAATAATCTTCGATCATATTGGTCGAATCTGCGGTGAATTTAAACGCGTAAAAAGGTTTCCCTCCATGTTCAAAATAAGCAGCATTTATTTTTCCGATACCTGCAGAAATAGTATCATCGATAAACTTTTCTTCATATACTATTTTAAACTTATCATTCTTTTGAAGTCTAAAAAAGTCAATAGTCCAAGCGTAAATTGTAGATAATTCATTTGATATCACTGGGCTTAATCCTTGGCTATCTAAAGTCTCAGATAAAGTACTTGTAATAACTCCCGACGCTTCTTTAATTTTGAAAGTAACAGGTTTTCTTTTTTTGTTGGCATAAATAGAATCACCTAAACTAACAACCGTATATTCAATTTTGTTGTGCTGATAAATAAAATACTGCGCTCTTTCGGTAGAATCTTTTTTTGCTAAAACAGTATAAGGTTTCCCTGCTCTTAATCGCCTAACATCTAAAGTGTCCTTTATTTCAGCAGCGATTTTATAGATTGTTCCCACCTCAATATGACCTCTGTCTAAAATCTCTCCAAAACTTTCTCCTTTTTTAATGGTGTCTTTAAGTACGATATAATCATCATAATTAAACCCAAATTCAATAATAGGAATGTGTTTTACAATAGGGGTTTCTTCAACTACAATAGGTTTGTCATCTTTACAAGAAACGATTAGGATTGCACCAAGTAGGAGTAGTACAAGATTTTTTTTCAAAAGGAATTGTGTTAAAGGGTTACTAGAAATACGATGGCAAAAGTACAATTTAATTGTCAATAATAATGTTAAATGAGTTTGCCAAACCTTTGAATTCTTCGAGATCTGCTTTTAGAGAACCAACGGCTAATTCGGCTTTAATCCGTACCGGAATTTTATTTTTATCAGCAGTTACCCAAACAGTTAAACTCTCATCTGCTTCGAAAACGCGACCCGATTGCACCATGGGTCTTAGGATGTAACATTTTACTTTCCCGAATTTTGTTTTTATGACTTCTTCTCCTAAGTATTTAAGTCTAAAATCAAAAGTTTCTGCATCAAAAAACATGTCAATTTTAATTTCGTCACCAGCTTTCATTCCTTCAAGATCTTGATTTCTTAAATAATAAAACGAAGAAATCATGTCTTGAACATTTCCAATATTTACGGTTTGTTTTTTATTGTATTTATGATTTTCAATTTTAGCAGTATTGTTTTCGTGGTCAAAATAAATATCACGCGAAATTATATGTCCACCTTCATTTACGCGTCTTTTAAAATGATAAGGTTTCAGATTGTCTTTATAAAAAGAAGTTTCATAATTGTCTTCAACTTTAAAAAATAAGCTGACAAAACCTGTAGTCCAACCATTACCAATTACGTGGTATGCCTCTCTAGAGTTGTGAGTGGTGTCTTTAATTTCGACAGTGGCATAGCCAGCATTTACCAAGCCATAATGCATTCTATATTTAAGCCACTCGCCACTTTTAAAAGTTGGTTTTTGTGTTTGTGCTGTTGTGGTGAATCCAACAACTACTAAAAAAAGGAATACTATTTTGTTCATACTATTTTTATGGGTGATTTCTTTTAGGTCTTACAAACCTAAAAAAATTTACAAATTCAAAAATAAAAAAAGCCCAACGATTAAACGTTAAGCTTCTGATAAAATTGTGTTTTTTGTCATTTCGACGGTAGGAGAAATCTCATCCTTAAGAATCACGCGTGTGATATGAAATGATTTTGCCTATCGACTCTTTCTGGTAATGTTTTTTTTATTGTTAAGATTCTTTAAGTAAAAGTAGTTGACTCTAAATTTTAACAAAAGATTAAATACTTTTTTGATATTGTTTAAGAATAGATATACGTTCTTTATACCTTTAATATAGGTATATGAAAAAAACATTTCTTTTTTTGAKTTTTGCATTTTCTTTGACTTTTATTTGGAGTCAGACGAATCAACGTATTGAAATAAATGGTATCATTCTTTCTGAAAATAATGAGAATGGAGGTATTTCTGTTTTTAATGTTTCTTCAAATAAAGGGACTATAACTAATAATAAAGGTGAGTTTGTTATTAAAGCGACTATAAATGACCACATTGAAATTTCTGCGTTACAATTTAACTCCACTGTTGTAATAGTAGATGAAGGGGTTGTCAAGGGAAAAATAATAAAAATCTATTTAGTGGAAAAGATTAATCAATTAGACGCTGTGTTGTTATCAATAGGTCTTTCAGGAAATTTAAGTACTGATATGAAGAATGTAAGAAAGCCATCAAGGTTCGTTATTGATATAGGTGATGTGGGAGCATTAGAAAAAATAGACAGGTCTTTTTATAATGCTCTAGTCTATAATGATTTAAATACTGATATACACAAAGGTCAATTGTACAACGCTCTTAATGTTGGTGAGATTTTTAAAATGATTTCTAAATCGGAAAAAAAATTAACTGCTAATAATAAGATTGAACAAGAAATAAGATCATTAGAGTTAGAACATGTGTACTCCCCAGCTATGATAAAAAACATGTTTAATGTTCCAGGAGAGCAGGTGTATGATTTTATTGATTTTTTAGAGTCAAGAGAAATTGATCACGAGTTGTGTAAACCTGAAAACGAATTAAAATTGATGAACTATTTGTTAGAGCAGCGCAAATTATTTTTAAAATTAAACCCACCGATTAAACGTTAAGCTTCTGATAAAATTGTGAAAAGACTTAAGACCGCTATTGCTTTTAGACATAAGATGTAAGACATGTTACAAGTTAAATTATGATTGTTGTCTTTTCGACGATAGGAGAAATCTCATTCTTAAGAATTACGGGCTTGATATGAAGTGATTTTTGATGATACGAAAGATTCGTGTGTGAACGGAGAAACAGAATTCTAACACTTATAGTTCTTTGAAGATTACTATCAATCCGACAACAATGAAACCTATTCCTGCAATATATAGTTTAAAATTATAGATATCCATTTCTTCTTTTCGTCGTATATATTCAGCATATAAAAAAAATACTATTCCAAAAACTAAAAAAACAAATCCTGTTGCTATCGAAATATTATTCATTTATTTTTCTGCATATTGAGAGATGATAATTTCCTTTGTTACTGCTTTTGATAAAATCAAACTTATTTTAAACACTCGTCAAAACCTCACAACCCTCAAGATTATCAATTCCCCAATTTTTTAATTCATCTTCACTCCATAAATCTGGAAAGAAAATGCGACGTTGATATTTTGGGTGCATATATTTTCTCCAATCACTTCCACCGGTTGCCTCCACATCTTTTTTACCAGCATTCAGATATTTACCGGCGGCATCATAATGTGCCATCACCCAAGTAACATTTACCGTATGGTCGTAATGACGCATCGCATTTACCAAGTCAATATTTTGCTGTTCTTCTTTTGGCAATTCTTTAAAACGACTGTATAAATTGGTTTGATTGTACTCTTTCATAAATCGGATAAAACGATTTTTATACTTCTTTTCGAACAATGTTAAGAGGATTGTTTTCTCTCCTGTTGTGTGATCTTTTCCTGCAGCTTGCCAATACAAATGTTCAAAAGCATGCTCGTAAGGTGTATCTTGATTGATAGTTTTTCTAAACCTGTAATCAATCAGATTGATTAACTCTGTCGATGCAAACTCAATCATTCTATATTGTGCCGATTGAAATCCGCTTGCGGGAGTTAATGTATGACGGAATTTTAGATATTGTTCAGGCTCCATTCCTTCGCCCATAATATCGAAAGAGGTGGTTAGCATATCAAAATAGCGACTGACTCTTCCTAACCGTGACGTAAAAAAACCGGAGGTTAAATTTTCTTTTCTAGAGATTTGAGTCATCTCCCAAAGAATCATCTTAAACAACAATTCATTTATTTGATGATACATGATAAACACCTTTTCATCGGGCAATGTGGTGCGTTGTGTTTGCAAAGAAAGTAAGGGTCCAGTTTGGATATAATCCCAATAGGTTACAGGTTTACTATGCAATAACCCCTCTAACATGGCATCGACAGGAATTCCTAAATCGTTGTATTTTTCGTCAATTTTCTTTAGGATTTCCTCTCGATTCATATTTTAAAAAAATTAATTTTGACCTATTTCGATGACTTCAATAATTTGCGGTGCGAACCTTTTAACTGTCGCTTCAACTCCGTTTTTTAAGGTCATTTGATTTACTGTACATCCAACGCAAGCTCCTTCTAATTGGACTTTTACAATGTTATCTTTAATTTCGACAAGAGTAATATCGCCACCATCGGTAATTAAATAAGGACGAATTTCTTCTAAAGCTGCTTCTACTTTTATTTTGAGTTCACTTGCTGTCATAGTCTAATTATTTTGTGCTACAACCACTCATGGTTGTTATTCTTACAACTTCAGTTGGTGGTAAATGTTCGTTTCTTTTTACCAATTCAGCTACCGTATTTTTTGCAATCTCGCTAAATGTTTTTTCTAAAACGGTGCCTTCTTGCATCGCCACCGGAGTTCCAAAATCACCACCTTCTCTGATAGATTGTACTAACGCAACTTCGCCTAAAAATTTAACATCCAATTCATCAGCTAAATTTTTTGCACCATCTTTTCCAAAGATATAGTATTTATTCTCAGGTAATTCAGCAGGTGTAAAGTAGCTCATGTTTTCAATAATTCCCAAGATAGGAACATTGATATTGTCTTGTTTAAACATCGCAACTCCTTTTCTGGCATCAGCAAGTGCAATGTTTTGAGGAGTGCTCACAATCACAGCTCCGGAAATTGGTAAAGCTTGTACCATTGATAAATGCACATCTCCTGTACCTGGAGGTAAATCGACAATTAAGAAATCTAACTCGCCCCAATCTGCATCAAAAATTAATTGATTCAATGCTTTGGATGCCATAGGTCCTCTCCAAATAACGGCTTGGTTTGGTTGTGTAAAAAATCCTAAAGACAATAATTTTACTCCGTAATTCTCTACGGGTATCATTTTTGATCGGCCATCAATAGTTGTAGATTTTGGTTTTTCTAGCGCAACATCAAACATTAAATGTTGTGAAGGTCCGTAAACATCGGCATCAAGAATACCAACACTAAAGCCCATTTTTGCTAAAGAAACTGCCATGTTTGCAGTTACGGTAGATTTACCGACACCACCTTTACCAGAAGCAACGGCGATGATGTTTTTTATCCCCGGAATCTCTTTTCCCTTAATTTGATTGTTAGGTTTTTCTTGTACAACCGCAGTTACGTTTACTTTAATATCCGCTTTTGGATGCACTTTTTCATGAATAATTTTCATGATATCAACTTCAACTCTCTTTTTTGCTTGTAGTGATGGATTGCCAATTTCAACATCAACAATAACTTCTTTCCCAAAAATTACGATGTTTTTAACCGAGTTGCTCTCCACCAAACTTTTGCCTTCTCCAGGAGCCGTGATACTTTCAAGTGCTCCTAATATATCTTTTTTTGTAATACTCACGTTTACTAAATTAAAATGATTCTAAACAGCAAATATACAGATTTTGACAGATAAAAGTGCTGTCTAAATAAAAGAATTAATAGTCTTTATTTGTTGATCAGAATGAAGTCGAAATACTGTTTTTGAATTTGTTCTCGATACAATTTTTTTCAAAAAAAATCACTCCAACTGACGTTTGCTTGTTAATATTAAATTAATTCTTGAGAGGGATCCCAAAAGACTTTTTCTAAGTTCTGAATTTGATTGTCAATAATCTCAATACCTTCACTTTCCAATAATTGTTGCATTAAATTGGTGCCATCAAAATGGTGTTTCCCTGTCAATAATCCTTTTTTGTTGACTACTCTATGTGCAGGAACGGTGTCGTCATTATGAGTAGTATTCATCGCCCAACCAACCATTCTTGCAGATCGTGCTGCACCTAAATACGTGGCGATTGCTCCGTAGCTTGTAACTTTTCCAAACGGAATTTGTCTCGCAACAGCATACGATTTTTCGAAGAAATTATCGTTGGTTTTTTTCATCGAATAAAAATAGTGAAACAAATTGGTTTATTTGATGAATGTCATTCTGAGATGTCACACTGAGCTTGTCGAAGTGTTGTCGAAGAATCTCTTAAGGATGCGATTTCTCACGAGGTTAGAAATGACAAATAAACATTAGTTTTTCCCTCAGAGGAAATGTCCAAAGGACAAAGGGGTCTAATAATTCAATCGAAACTTGATATAGGTAATCGCTTTACCGGTTTCTAAATATTGACTTTCGTAAAAAGTTTGTGTACCAATAACTTCTTCTGGTGCATGTTGATTGTTTTTATACACATCGTGATGTGCATATAAAACCTCATGCTTTTCTCCGTGCAATAAACCAAGTGTATACCCGTGCATAAATTCGCTATCCGTTTTTAAGTGGATAATACCATTTGGTTTTAAAATAGTATGGTATTTTTTTAAGAAATCTTGATTGGTCAATCGGTGTTTGGTGCGGGTATATTTTATTTGCGGATCAGGAAAAGTTATCCAAATTTCATCCACTTCATGTTTGTCAAAACAAAGATCGATCAATTCAATTTGAGTACGTAAAAAGCCAACATTATTTTGTTCTTCTTCCAAAGCAGTTTTTGCACCTCTCCAAAATCTTGCACCTTTAATATCAATTCCAATAAAGTTTTTATCTGGATTTTTTTCAGCCAAAGCCAAGGTATATTCACCTTTTCCGCAACCAAGTTCAAGAACTATCGGGTTATCGTTTTTAAAAAAAGTATTCCATTTTCCTTTTAAAGAGAAATCTGAAAGAACCTCCTCTCGTGTAGGTTGAATTACGTTTGCAAACGTATCATTCTCACGAAATCGTTTCAGTTTGTTTTTGCTTCCCATCAGGAAAAAGTATTAAAAAAGTGTGAAGAAAAGAAGAAACTATTGGTTTCCTTCTTTTTTGAATTTACTCAATTGACGCATCCAATAAACAAAAAAGTACATAGTAATTAGTGCTAGCACCCAGCTAAAAGAATTTTGAAGCCACCAGCTATCCACATCGTTACGAATCCAGTCTAACGGTGCAAAAGCAACGTTTGTAAAAAAATCTCCTATAGCCTTAAAAATATTGTTTGCAATCATTGTTAAATATATTTACTTTGCAAATGTATAAAAACTAAGGATGATTGCCAATTTTTTTCAAAAAACAAAACCCGTACACGCGATTATCACCAGCGTATTATTTTTAATCTATTTTTTAGCAGCTGTTTTTTTGGTTGAAAAACCAGAATATTCGCATCTAACCTTCTTTCATAAATTGAGTTTATTGCTTGGTTTTTTATTCCTCTTTTTTCTAGTTCGATTTATAAATAGAAAAAATTATCTCTCAGAAATGAATGCCTATTTATTGCTAATTTTAGCACTATTATTTGGAACTTTTCCGAGAACAATGGAATTCAATAATATATTTATTGCACACTTTTTATTGTTGTTTTCTTTCCGTCGAATTTACAGTATACGAACTTTTAAAAGCGTGAATCAAAAATTATTTGACAGTGGATTTTGGATCGGAATAGCCACCCTGATTTATAGTTTTAGTGCGGTGTTTTCAGTCTTGGTTTTTGCAACAGCTTTGATACATAAAAAAGCTTCTATCCGCAGTTTTTTAATTCCGATAGTTGGTTTTATCACGCCCTTATTTTTAGCGTTTACTTATTTTTTTATTACGGATGATATTGCCCCTTTTTATCAAAAACTGACCTTTATTTATAGCTTTGATTTTAGTAATTATTTTGAATTATCGCTATTAATTCCGATAGTGTTTTTATCGCTATTAGTCATTGTATCATTGGGGTTGGTAAGTGTAAAGTCAGCTTCTTTGTCTAACGATATTAAGCAATCATGGTTGCTAGTAATTATACACTTTTTGTGTGCAGTTTACATCGTAGTGATGGCACCTTCAAAAAATGGTTCGGAGTTAATATTTCTATTTTTTCCAGTTGCAATTATGGTAACAAATTACCTGCAATTACTCAATCGAATGGTCTTTAGAGAAGTTGTAATTTACCTGCWTTTAGCAGTGTCTTTGAGCGCCTATATTTTATAATTTAGGACCAAAACACAAGTCACCTGCATCACCCAAACCAGGAACAATATACCCCTTGTCGTTTAAGTCTTTATCAATGGTTGCAATCCATAAATGTGTATTTTCTGGAAAGTGATCTTTAATAAAATCCACCCCCTCTTGCGCACCAATCACCGCAACAATATGTGTTTCTTTCGGTGTTCCATTTTTAAGCATCGCTTCATAAGTAGCCACCAAAGATTGACCAGTTGCCAACATGGGGTCTGCTAAAATTAAAGTTTTGTTTTCTAAAGTTGGCGAAGCAAAATACTCTACTCTTATTTCAAAATTAGTAGCATCAATATGCTTTCTGTAGGCAGAAATAAATGCACTTTCTGTTCCGTCTAAGTAGTTCATAATTCCATTATGCAAGGGCAATCCCGCACGCAAAATAGAACACAACACAATTTCATTGGTTGGCAAATTCATGGTTTTTGTACCCAATGGAGTGTGTACATCTTTGTTAGAATAATCTAAATTTTTACTCAATTCGTAACTTAAAATTTCGCCGATGCGCTCAATGTTTCGTCTAAAACGCATCATGTCTTTTTGGATATTTACATCTCTAATTTCTGATATAAAATTGTTGAGGATAGATAGTTCGTTACTAAAATTGTGGATCGTCATAGTTGAAATATTTTAAGCAAAGATATAGTAATATTTGAAATTATTTTTAGAAATAGTCTCATCTTTGCAATCGATTAAAAAAACATGAATACCAGAAAAATAGCCTTATTTGCAGCATTCCTCGCCACCATTGTTTATGGTTTAAATTACACCATTGCCAAAGATGTAATGCCCAATTTTGTTAAGCCAAATGGGTTTATTCTGTTGCGTGTTTTAGGGGCGTTAATTCTTTTTTGGATTGCAGGATTCTTTGTGAAAAAAGAAAAAATTGATCGTAAAGATTATATCACAATTTTTTTAGCGGGACTATTTGGTGCAGGATTAAACATGCTTACTTTTTTTATTGGATTAGAGAAAACAACACCCATCAATGCTTCGGTAATTACGGTGATGGTTCCAATAATTGTCTTTGTTATTTCGGTCATCTTTTTAAAAGAACAATTAATTAAACATCGTGTAGTTGGTGTAATTATCGGATTGACAGGAGCCATCGTTTTGATTGTTTACGGACATCATACTGCTGAAAATGCTCCTGATATTGTTACTGGAAATATCTTCGTATTTTTCAATGCAATTTTTTATTCACTTTATTTAATCATCGTTAAAAAATTGATTGGAAAATACAATCCATTAACCTTTGTAAAATGGATTTACCTCTGTGGATTTATAATCGTACTCCCTTTCGGGTTTAATGATTTTTTAGAAATTGATTGGGTTGCAATGCCAATAAACATTTGGTATAGTATTTTATTTGTGGTGCTAGGGACCACTTTTTTAACCTATATATTAAACCTATTTGCATTGACAAAATTAAAGCCAACAACAGTAAGTGCTTTCGTTTATTTACAACCAGTTGTTGCTACAATTTTTGCGCTTCTTATGAAAAAGGACACGTTGGACACCGTTAAGATAGTTGCTGTAGTTTTCATTTTTTTCGGAGTATATTTGGTAAGTAAAAGACCGAAAGTGAAAGAATAAATTCCGAAATAAAATTCCCATAATTGATTGCTTTTTTCAAACATTCAACCAAATAGAAAAACGTATCTTTGCCTAATTTTATTTTTTACTGATGATACAATCGATGACAGGTTATGGCAAAACCGAACTACAACTGCCAACAAAAAAAGTGACTATTGAAATCAAATCTCTCAATAGTAAAAACTTAGATTTAAACGTAAGAATTCCTTCTTATTATAGAGAAWAAGAATTAAATGTTCGTAAAAAATTAGCTTCAGCATTAGTTAGAGGAAAAGTAGATTTTTTTATTTATATAGAAAATAATAGTGGTGAAGGGTCATCAAAAATAAATGAAACTGTAGTAAAGGAATATATGAATCAATTAAAAACTATTGTTGATTCTAATGAGGTTGAATTATTGAAAATGGCTATTAAATTACCGGATGCTTTAAAAACTGAAANAGAAGAATTAGATGAAGAGGAATGGTTGCAAATTGATGTAGCTATTGATGACGCCATTGAGAAATTAAACAAATACAGAACTGATGAAGGAGCGTCAATGCAAGCAGATTTTGATTTACGAATTTCAATCATTGAAAAATTATTAGAAAAAGTAATTGAAATAGATCCAAAACGAATTGAACATATAAAGGTGAAATTAAAAAAATCTATTGAGGAATTAGCCACTAAAATTGACGAAAATCGATTTGAACAGGAGCTCATTTATTATATTGAGAAATTAGATATTACAGAAGAAAAAGTTCGTTTAAAAAATCATTTAGACTATTTTAAAAAAGAGTTAGAAGAACAAATTTCAAACGGAAAAAAACTTGGATTTATCACACAAGAAATAGGAAGAGAGATTAATACGATTGGATCAAAATCTAACTTTGCAGAGATGCAAAAATTAGTAGTTCAAATGAAAGATGAACTCGAAAAAGTAAAAGAACAAAATTTGAACGTTTTATAAATAAGTATGTCAGTAAAAAAGAAAGGAAAACTGATTGTTTTTTCAGCGCCATCAGGTTCTGG
>NVSL01000011.1 GCA_002401215.1 Flavobacteriaceae bacterium
ATATCTTCTTATCTAAGGGGATTTATAAATATGCCAACTTACCAATCTTAACAGAAAATGTAGTTGATGTTGCTGGTAGCGAAACGTTTAAAGATTATTTTACAGTGGTATGCTTTTTAGGTGATGATTTGTCCTCAACCAAAGGACAACTTTATAACTTAAATGAAACAATATATAAAAGGTATAACCAAAGCTTGTATTTTCAAACGGTGGTGATTGTACCTCCCGGAAATGAAACTGAGTTGATAGCCGTAAAAAAACGATTGGGTACCTATGCCGATGCCAGCAAATGGAAATTTGTAACAGCATCAAAAGAAGAAATTGTTGCGATATTTAACAGCTTTGACTCCCCTTATAAATTAAACGATAATTTTGGTTCTGAATACGCTTTTATTGTTGATAGAGAATTGCGCTTACGCGGACGAAAAGACGATGAAGATACCGAAGGAGGAAAGTTATATGGATATGATATGAATTCTGTGGCAATCCTTAAAAATAAAATGAGGGATGATATCGGAATCATTTACTATCAGCTAAAAAAATCTTTGGAAAAACAAAAACGTCGTAGAAGAGAGATATAATTCTACTTGTCATTCCCGCGCAGGCGGGAATCCAGAAATGTTTTTAAATAAAACTGTCAGTCTGTCCACGATAGCTATCGGGATGTCGAAGACCAATTGAAAACTATAAAAACTTCTAAAAAAGAGTCTGCTGCACCACACCACTTTCGTGTTCTAACAACCATTTCTTACGCCAAATTCCACCAGCGTATCCAGTAAGCGACCCATCAGAACCGATAACTCTGTGACACGGAACAACAATCCAAAGCGGGTTTTTACCATTGGCGGATGCCACGGCACGTATTGCTTTTACATCGCCTAATTGTTTAGTTTGACTCATGTAGCTTCTGGTTTTACCATAAGGGATGTTTAACAATTCATTCCACACTTTTTGCTGAAAATTTGTCCCAATCGGATTCAATTTTAAATCGAATTCTTTACGAGTATTGTTAAAATATTCTTTTAGTTGGGAGACGCAATCTAATAAACATTCCGGAATTTCATTCTGGACGCTGAGCGGAGTCGAAGCGTCATCATCTAAAACAGAAATCTCAGAAACACCATTTTCATCGCCAGTAATTTTTGCAATTCCAAGGGGAGTTTTTAGATATGTGGTTTTATATTCCAAATACGTCTTTAGAATTTTGTGTAGTAATATTCGCAATCTCATCAAAGGTCAATCCGTAAATATCAACCAATTTATCAATCACATTGGTGACATAAGAACTCTCATTTCGTTTGCCTCTATATGGTGTTGGAGCCAAATAAGGTGAATCGGTTTCTAACACAATATTTTTTATCGGAATCTCATTTAGAAATTTATCAATCTTGCCATTTTTAAAAGTCACTACGCCACCAATGCCTAATTTCATATTGTACGAAATTGCTTTTTTAGCTTGTTCTAAAGTCCCGGTAAAGCAATGAAAAATTCCGAAAAGGTCATCTCCTTTTTCTGATTCTAAGACTTCAAATATTTCATCAAAAGCATCTCTGCAATGAATCACAATCGGCAGTTTTTTTNCTTTTGCCCATTGTATCTGTGTTCTAAAAGATTCTTGTTGTTGGGTTAAAAATGTTTTATCCCAATACAAATCAATTCCGATTTCTCCAATAGCATAAAAGGAACGTTTGTCAATCATTTCTCTCACATGCGCCAATTCTTCTTTGTAATTTTCTTTGACCGATGTTGGGTGTAATCCCATCATCAAAAACACATTTTTGGGATAGTTTTTTTCTAAGTCTAGCATCACATCTGTAGACTCAGAATCAATCGCAGGGATAAAAAATCGTGAGACTCCAGCATCCAAAGCGCGTTGCATCATTTTGTTACGATCTTCATCAAATTGTGAGCTGTATAAATGGGTGTGTGTATCGGTAATCATATATTCTTTTTACGTCCTTGCGAGGCAAATTTATTTGCTGTGGCAATCTCATTTTCACAATGAGATTACTTCGTTTTACTCGTAATGACTTACTTTTGGTAAAAATACTATTTTAAAAGCTACCTTGATGCAAAGACTTAAACGTATCTTATCTCATAACGGATATGTCAAAATAAAACTGACAAAAACCAATACCAATCATTTTGAAATGAAAGCCAAAATTAACGGAGTTAAAGGGCGATTTATTTTAGATACCGGTGCATCGAGTTCTTGTGTTGGGTTCGATATGATTGAACATTTTAAGTTAGATGCTACAGAATCAAAAGTAAAAGCAGCTGGGGCAGGAGCATCAGAAATGGAAACTCAGCAAGCAACTAGAAACACGATTAAAATTGGTGATTGGATCTTTAAAAACTTTAATTTAGTGTTGTTCGATTTAACGCATGTAAATACGGCATTAGAAAATCATGGAGCAAAAACTGTTGAGGGAATTATAGGTGCCGATATTTTAGAATTGGGTGAAGCGATTATAGATTATAAAAAGAAACGATTGTATTTAAAAAAGCTGGTTTTTAAATATTGAGTTTAAGAAGTAGATTTGTTTGTCTGGTCGAGCGGAGTCGAGACCTAAAYTATGATAAACAGTTCTCGACTGCGCTCGAACGGACATAATGATTTATTGGAAGATGCCCATATTGGTGTTTTTACTAATAAGAAGGAATATTACTGTAACTAATTTAGACAGAAAGTATCTTTAAAATATACGATTTCTCCTGCGAGGTTTTAAAAACCTTGTAGGTATTGTTAAAATAAAATTCACATCCCAGGCAACCTTTTTACAAAACCAAACGTCTTTATAAATAGAAGACTAAACGAAACTTATTTTTTTTGAAAATTATTCAACTTCATACAAGCGAAGCAGTATTAATTAAAAAAGCGATTGAAAAGAATCGGGAGGCGCAACATGCCTTATATGAAATGCATGCTCCGAAAATGTTGAGTGTTTGCAGGTATTATATCAAAGATATTCAGCATGCCGAAAGTGCGATGTTAAGCGGATTCTTAAAAGTTTTTACCAAGTTAGATACTTTTAAAAGTGATGGCGTTTTTGAAGGATGGATTCGAAAAATAATGGTGAGAGAATCGATTTCGTTTTTACGATCTCAGAAAAAAGTGGAGTTTTCTATTGACGATGTTACCATCAGTGAGCATCATTCTAACAACATTAATATTGAAATGGATGTTGCTCAGATTCAGCAATTAATTGATAAATTGCCCGATGGATATAGAATTGTTTTTGTGATGTATGCCATTGAAGGATACAAACACAAAGAGATTGCGAAGGAGTTGAAAATATCAGAGAGCACCTCGAAATCGCAATTATTTAAGGCTCGTAAAGTCTTGCAACAAAAAGTGATTGATTTAAACAAAACAAGTTATGGCACCAATTAAATTTGAAGAAGACATAAAATCAGTGTTGGAAAAAAGAACCATTGCGCCATCAAAAATGGCTTGGGAGGAATTGGAAAAAACATTAGAAAAAACTTCAAAACCTACCCAAAAGAAACCGTATTGGTGGATCGGGATTGCCGCAAGTGTTGTTGGAATACTTTGGATTTCGATTTCTGTTTTTAATAATGATGAGGTTATTATTGAACCAACAATAGTTGATGCTCCAAATGATAAAATTGAAATTCCGACGAGAATTATTCCAACTCAAAAAGAAGAAAAAACGGAGCAGGTAGCAGCAATTAAAAAGTCAAATTATTCGACAAATAAAGAATTGATTGCTGTTGAAATTCCATCAAAAAAAGTTAATAAAAAAACTGTTCCTGAAAATGAATCCCATCAAAATCAACAATTAGAAAAAGAAATTTTGATAACTAATGTTTATGTTGAGCCTTCAGAAAATATATCCTCAGAAGAAAAACAATTGCTAGAAATAGTAGCCCAAGTTGCAGCTTTAGAAAAAGAAAATGCCACGGATGCAGAGATTGATTTGCTACTAAAAAACGCACAACATAAAATAGCGAATCAGAAATTTAAAGAAAGCGGAATGTCAGTCAGTGCGTACGCTTTACTCTTTGAAGTAGAAGAGGAATTGGATCCGACATTTAAAGAAAAAGTATTTAATATACTGTCAGAAAATTATCATTCTGTAAAAAATGCGGTTGCACAACGCAACGATTAAATAACAAAATTCATACAAACTAAAATTAAAAAACGATGCGTAGCATTACACATTACATCCTAGTTATTGTCCTGTTTTTAGGAGTGCAATTATCGGCACAAGAAGAAAATAATACCGAAAGAATAGCAGGCTTAAAAGAGCAGCGAGAGAAGATTACCACTCAAGAAAGAGCTTATTTAAAAACGGAAGTCGAGGCAATCAATATCAGATTGGCAGAAGGCGAAATATCCAAAGAAAAGGCTGATAAATTAAAGAGAGAAGTTGCAGAAAAACGCGCCAAAAATATTGAAAATAGAACTGCAATTATCGATAATAAAATTGCTTTACTAGAACGCAATAACGAGGGGTATAAACCAAATGATGATAAATCCTCGATTTATTTTGAATTGGATGAGGAAAATTATTTTCCAAAATTAAAAATTAGTAACTCTGGTAAACCTGTAAAATATGATCGTAGAACAACCTCAGCTTTGGTGGTCGCAATCGGATTTAACAATGCGATAATTGATGGAGAAAAATTTGATGATACACCTTACAAAATTGGAGGGTCACATTTTTTCGAATTGGGTTGGGCATGGAAAACCAGGGTATTTAAAGAGTCTAATTTTTTAAGAATTAAATATGGAGTGTCATTTCAATTCAACGGATTAAAAGCGGATGACAATATGTATTTTGTGCAAAATGGTGATGTTACCTCTTTGGAGTTACACCCATTTGATGTAAAAAAAGCAAAATTGAACGTAACCAATATGGTATTTCCTGTACACTTCGAATTCGGACCATCGAGTAAAAAAGAATATGCAACCCATTTTAGGTATTCTACCAACCGTCAATTTAAAGTTGGTTTGGGTGGATATGTAGGATTTAAAACGGGAGTTTATCAAAAATTAAAATTCAAAGAGAACGGTGAAAAACAGAAAGAAAAAAATAAAAATAGTTTTAATACGAGCAATTCTATTTACGGTTTAAGTGGCTATTTAGCTTGGGGGCACACAGCACTTTATGTTAAGTATGATTTAAATACGGTCTTTAAAAATCAAGCAGTTGACCAACATAATATTTCTTTAGGACTTCGTTTTGATATGGATTGATTAAATCTAAAACGTAAAATTAATTATTTGAATTACCATTAATCAAAAAACTCCCGAACCTTGTGGCTCGGGAGTTTTTCTAATATCTATTGTCTAAAGACTAGCGTCTAAAAACTACATTTCCAACGCTTTCTTAACATCATTATCCATCAATAATTCAATAGGGTTTTCTAATGCTTCTTTTACAGCAACTAAGAACCCTACAGATTCACGACCATCAATAATTCTATGGTCATAAGACAAGGCAACATACATAATTGGTTGAATCACCACTTTGCCATCTACTGCCATTGGGCGATTTACAATATTGTGCATTCCTAAGATTCCACTTTGAGGAGGATTTAAAATAGGAGTCGATAGCATCGATCCAAATACACCACCGTTGGTGATTGTAAATGTACCACCAGTCATTTCATCAATGGTAATTTTACCATCACGGGCTTTAATTGCCAAACGTTTTACTTCGCTTTCTACACCTCTAAAAGTCAATTTCTCCGCATTTCTAATCACCGGAACCATCAATCCTTTGGGACCAGATACTGCAATTGAAATATCTTGAAAATCATTGGTGATTTGAAAATCGCCATCGATCATCGAGTTTACATCAGGATATAATTTCAACGCTCTCACAACTGCCAAGGTAAAGAAACTCATAAAGCCTAAACCAACTCCGTGTTTTGCTTTAAAGTCTTCTTTGTATTCTTTTCGTAAATCAAAAATTGGCTGCATGTTCACCTCGTTAAAAGTAGTCAGCATTGCCGTTTCATTTTTTACAGCAACCAAACGTTGTGCAACTTTACGACGCAACATCGATAATTTTTTACGGTCGGTATTGCGCTCGCCATGAGCAGGAATACTCCCCATAGAAGGTACTGCTTTTACAGCATCTTCTTTGGTAACTCTACCATCTTTTCCGGTGCCTTTTACTTCTGATGCAGCGATTCCTTTTTCTGCCAATACTTTTTTAGCAGCAGGTGATGCTGATCCGGTTGCGTAGGTTTGTGTAGTTTCAGGTTTCGTGTTTGTAGTTTCTGGTTTAGATTTTTCACTGCTAACTGAAGACTTCGACGGTTCGCTTCCTTCTGGTTTTTTACCATCCATATCAATTAAGCAAACTACGGCACCAACTTCAACAGCGTCACCTTCTTCGGCTTTTAACGTGATGATTCCGCTTTCTTCGGCAGGTAATTCTAAGGTAGCTTTGTCTGAATCAACTTCGGCAATTGCTTGATCTTTTTCTACATAATCACCATCCTCTACCAACCATGTGGCAATTTCTACTTCGGTAATCGACTCTCCCGGAGATGGGACTTTCATTTCTAAAATCATGGTGTTAAATTTTTATTTATAACCTATTTTATTTCTTTGTTCTTGTGATACTTCTTGTTTGTCTTTCTGATTTAAATAATTCAAAGCATCATAAACACTTTCAAATTGTTGGTCGTATTTATTTTCAATTTCATTTAGTTTTGCACTCAATTCTGAATGTGTTAAAGCTAATTGTCTTAGCTGTACAAAAGCACGAATGATTGTAATACTTATATCAATGGCGATATCACTTTTTAAGACACTTGACAGCATTGAGACTCCTTGTTCTGTAAATGCAAAAGGCAAATATCTTAATCCTCCATGACTTGAGGTCACAATTTGTGATGTCAAGTTTTTAAATTCTTCTTTTGATAATTCAAACATAAAGTCCGAAGGAAACCTTTTTAAGTTTCTACGAACTGCTTGTTTTAAAATTCTAGTTTCCACTTGATACAATTCTGCTAAATCAAAATCAAGCATTACTTTTTGATTTCGAATCGTGTAAATTTTATCATGTATCACTTGAAGTTTCATAGCTAACTATTTACTAATGTTAAACACACTATCAATAACTCTTTGTTGTCTTCTTTTATCTCTTGTTCCTGAACCTGGCGCTGGTGCTGCGGCATAATCTCTTGCGGCAACTTCTAATTTTACCAATTCTAATCGTTGTAACATAAACGACCAAGCTCCCATGTTTTTAGGCTCTTCTTGTGCCCAAACATAATTTTTTACATTTGGATAACGGTCAATTACTTTCTGAATTTGTTCTAAATGCAACGGGAATAATTGTTCAATTCTTACCAAAGCAACATCGTCTCTTTCTAGCTTTTCGCGTTCGGCTAATAAATCATAATAGAATTTACCAGTACAGAAAATCAATTTTTTTACCTTAGTTGGATTGATAGTGTCATCAATAACTTCTTGAAAAGTTCCTTCGGACAATTCACTAATTGACGAAACGGCTTTTGGATGCCGCAACAAACTTTTTGGAGTTAGCACAATCAACGGTTTTCTAAACGTTCGTTTCATTTGTCTTCTCAATAAATGGAAGAAATTTGCAGGTGTGGTACAATCGGCAACAATCATATTGTCTTTAGCACACATTTGTAAATAACGCTCCATTCTTGCTGATGAATGTTCAGACCCTTGACTTTCATATCCGTGAGGAAGTAGTACAACCAATCCGTTTTGCATTTTCCATTTGTCTTCAGCTGCGGATAAATATTGGTCAAAAATAATTTGAGCACCGTTGCTAAAATCACCAAACTGCGCTTCCCAAATAGTTAGGGTATTGGGGTTTGCCATCGCATATCCATAGTCAAAACCTAAAACACCATACTCTGATAATAAAGAATTATAGATTTGCATCTCTCCTTTATTATTCGGATTTGTATTTAAAAGGTTGATGCGTTCTTCAGAAATCTCATCACGCAAAATTGCATGACGGTGACTAAAAGTTCCGCGCTCAACATCTTGCCCAGACATACGAACATTAAAACCTTCTTCTAGCAAACTTCCGTATGCCATGGTTTCTGCCATCCCCCAATCAAGGGTGTCGGTTTCAAAAACCATTTTTGCTCTTCCGTTTAAAATACGTTCTGCTTTTCGAACAAATTTTACACCTTCAGGAACTGTAGAAACAATTTTAGCAATCTTTTTAAGATTGTCTTTTTTGAATGATGTGTCAGTTGGCACTAGCATTCCTTCTAATCGTTGGCGTTTAAAACCTGTCCAACGTTCTTGCATAAATTCGCGCACTTTAGAAGATTTTTCTTCTTTGGAGTTTGCGAATTCACCTTCCATCATCTCTTTAAACTCGACAATAATATTTTTTGCATAATCAGCATCAATCGTATTTTCTGCAATTAATTTATCAGTATATATTTTTAATGGATTGACATGTTTCGAAATCGCTTTGTATAATTTTGGTTGGGTAAAACGAGGTTCATCACCTTCATTATGCCCATATTTTCGATAGCCTAATAAATCGATATAGACATCTTTTTTAAATTTCATTCTGTAGTCCAACGCCAATTCTATAGCATGTACAACGGATTCAACATCATCAGAATTTACGTGCAATACCGGAGACAACACCACTTTTGCAACATCTGTACAATAGGTGCTTGAACGCGCATCGAGGTAATTGGTGGTAAATCCGATTTGATTGTTAACCACAATATGGATGGTTCCTCCAGTTTTATAGCCACTCAATTGACTCATCTGAGCAATCTCATACGCAATTCCTTGACCCGCAATTGCAGCGTCACCATGTACAATTATTGGTAGTATTTTAGAATCATCACCATTGTAATCGTTGTCAATTTTTGCGCGTGTAATTCCCTCGGCAACTGAAGCTACAGTTTCTAAATGCGACGGATTTGGTACCAAATTCATTTTGATAGTCTTTCCGTTTTGATAGGTCTTATCTAAGGTCAATCCGAGGTGATATTTTACATCGCCATCAATATTTTTTTCGTCAAAATCTTTGCCTTCAAATTCGCTAAATAATTCGCGAACCGGTTTTCTAAATACATTTATCAAGGTGCTTAACCTACCTCTGTGTGCCATACCGATAACACATTCTTTTACGCCATAATCTTCAACAGCATTGAACATTGCAACACTAATTGCAGGGATTAAAGACTCGCCACCTTCTAAAGAAAATCGTTTTTGACCAACAAATTTAGTCTGTAAAAAGTTTTCGAAAGTAACGGCTTGGTTTAGTTTTGAGAGGATGTATTTTTTTGCATTTACCGAAAAATTTGGGTGATTGTCATTGGTGTTCAATTTACTTTGCCACCATTTAATCACATCAGGATTTCTGATATACATATATTCTACTCCTATAGAATCGCAATAAATTTGCTCTAGGTGAAAAAGTATTTTCTTTAAAGAAGTATTGCCTAAGCCTAAAACTTCACCGGCATCAAATTTAGAATCTAAATCATCTTTAGAGAGTCCGAAGGTTTCAAGTTCTAGTGTTGGGTTGTAAGTTCTACGACTTCTAACTGGGTTTGTCTTGGTAAATAAATGCCCTCTGGTTCGGTACCCATTAATTAAATCGAGCACTTTAAATTCGTTGTGTACCTGTTCTGACACTTCAACTCCGATTTCTTCACCATCAAAACCATAATTCTCATTGGCCAAATCATAGCCCTGAAAAAAACTTCTCCAACTCGGTTCAATAGTATCAGGGTTAGCAAGATACTTATCATATAAGTCTGCAATAAACCCTGAATGTGCTGCATTTAAAAACGAAAATTTATCCATAATTCTTTTCGTACTAACGATTTAATTAAAACGTGAACAAAAATACAACTTTTAGGATAACGACCATTTTTTAAGCAATTTTATATCTACTTTTTTTAGGGTAAATTTTAAAGAATTAAAGTTGTTTTTTTGGAGATAAATATTGATTAAATAATTTTTTATTTTTTGTTTGGCAGAAGTATAAAAAGATATATATTTGCACACCGAAATTAAATTCGGCAACACTCCTCCTTAGCTCAGTTGGTTAGAGCATCTGACWGTTAATCAGAGGGTCCTAGGTTCGAGCCCTAGAGGAGGAGCAACTATAAAGAAAGACTTACATGAAAATGTAGGTCTTTTTTGGTTATTTACACTACCTACATTGATTGCACTTTCAACTAATCAATAATTACAATTTTACTTCAAATTGCCAAGATGTCAACTTTTTTTGATCAAAAAGTACCCCACTAGGTACTCCAAGAAAAATTTAAGGTACTGGACTGTCTACCTTTGATGTGACGATTTTATTAAGCCCATAAATATTATATATTTGAATTATGGGAAGAACACAGTATGACAATGAGTTTAAAGTTATGATAGTAGAACTATTAAATTCAGGAATTAAAACGGAACAAGTAGGCAATGATTACGGGCTAAATGTCAGTATGATAAGTCGCTGGAAAAGAGAGTACAAATCTAAATTAGGAGATTTTTCTAAAAAGAGAGTATTATCTGCAGAAGAGCAAGAATTTAAAGCATTAAAGAAGGAATTAAAAGATGTTAAAGAGGAGCGGGACATCTTAAAAAAGGCGGTGAGCATCTTCTCCAAGAGCGACAAATGAGATATCAATTCATTTTAAGAAATGTTGATATTCATTCTGTTGAGAAGATGTGTAAATGCATGAARGTTAGTAAAAACGCATATTATYATTGGTGTAAAACCAAAGATTTAACATCCATTAAACCCTCTAAAATCCACCTTAAAGAAAGGATAAAAGTAATTTTTGAGCAAAGTCGAGAAATCTATGGAAGTTGTAGAATTCAAAAAATGTTAGAGCGAGAATATTTAATTTATTCGCGTTCATATATCGGATTTCTTATGAAGGAAATGGGTTTAAAAAGTGTCTTGAAACGAAAATTTGTAATAACAACAAACTCCAATCATACATTTAAAATAGCTAATAATGAATTGGATAGAAACTTTTTTAGTATCAAGTTGGGAGAGAAATGGGTATCAGATATTACCTATATCCGAGTAGGAAATCATTGGAATTATTTGACTACAATAATGGATCTTGCTGATAGGAAAATAGTAGGATGGGCTTTAAGTGAGGATATGACTACTGAAAATACAGTGATGAAAGCTTGGTGTTCTGCTCGTGAGCAAAGAGATCTTAATGATGGCTTTATATTTCATTCTGACAGAGGTGTTCAGTATGCATCAAATAAAATGACGAATCTTTTCTCTTTCAATAGAAAAGTAAAACAAAGCATGAGTAGAAAAGGGAATTGTTGGGATAATGCAGTAGCTGAAAGTTTTTTTAAGACCATTAAATATGAGTGGCTCAATAGATTTAAGTTTCATTCTTATTCTCAGTTATATGGATCTATACACAATTATATTACCTGGTATAACACCAAAAGATTACATTCTAGTTTAGGATACCTTTCACCACTAGAAATGGAAATAAAATTGAAAGGAATTATTAAAAAAGCGGCTTAAAAAAATAGTCCCAAATTAATTAGGTAGTCCAGTCTTTTAAGCTTTTACTTTCCCCTACCACTCTTTTTAACACTTGATGATTTATTAACATTGCTATTGCTTTTTCCAGCCTTCGTCTTTCCCTTTTTATTCGTTTGTTGTTCCGATTTATTACCAAAGAATTTACTACCCATAATTTTTATTTTTTAATTGTTGATTTTTTTCAAAATTAATTATACTCTAAAAGTACAAAATATTGATTCGTTGAGTTGATACATTTATTTATTCCGCAATATTCCTAAGACCATCATACACCACAATACTTACTGCATTTGCTAAATTTAAACTTCTAACATAAGTACTGTAAATCGGGATTTTATAAAGTTTATCTGAGTTCTCAGCGATTATATTTTTTGACAAACCAGCAGACTCTTTTCCAAAAACGAAAAACATATCATCCTTATAATTAATAGAAGTGTAATTCTTTTCTCCAGAGCTTGAGAGATAGACCATATTTTTATCTTTATTTATTGAGAAAAATTCATCCACACTCTCATAAATATTTACCGAGAGGTGTCTCCAATAATCCAATCCAGCTCTTTTTAATCTTGAATCATCTATTTCAAATCCAAATGGCTTTACCAAATGCAAGATAGATCCCGATGCTAAGCTAAGACGACCAATATTACCCGTATTCATTGGTATTTCTGGTTCTATAAGTACAATGTTAAATCCCATTTAGTTTTTATTAAGTGTGTATTTAAAAAAAGTTAGCTGCAGTAAATTTAGACTTTATGCGTTAATGTTACGTATTATTAACGCAAAATATCTATTGTATCAAAAACGAAGAAATGTTATCATTAGAATTTAATTGTGTAAAGAAAAACGCATTTTCTTTACATAGTTACTTCAAGTTGTTACAAGAAGTTAGAGAAACTAAAAATTGGGAATAGGGAACTATTATGTAAATGAAAAGCTTGTTGAAATCCTAACAAAACAATAATTGTGGTAAATAATTTTTCGCTTAATCATAAAAAACACAATCATACTACAATGTGGATTACAATAGATATAAGTATAATTAATTGATTTAAAAGAATAAGTCTTAGGGTAAATTAAAAACTACAAATAATATGAATAGTTATATTCACAGTAGAACATCAATTAATAGAAGTAGCACGGATTGTTACTCTAATTGATATATTAATTTTTTAACTTCTTCAACCTCGTTTGATATGCTTGCAAATAGTTGCGTTTGAGTTTGTCATCTAAAAAAGATGTGCTAATTAGTATTTCAACCTTTTCAAATTTAGAAAGTAGGTTGTCAAAAATTTCATTTTTTTGATTTTCACTAAGACCTGCCTTCTCTCCCAATAAATTGAATTGATCTCTAATATTTCCGTTTGTAATATTTTTAGGCAAAAGTTTATCTGCCAATGCAAAATCAGAATCTTCGATATGTATTCGTGTATTTAGTAAGTCATATGCTGGACTCAAACGATAGTCTCCCAAAGAGGTTTCAATTAGCGAGAAGTTTTTAAAATGCGCATCACCATTTGAAAATAAATAATTAAAAATAAGCAATGAAAAAAGTTTTGGAGCCTCAATTTTATATGCTGGTAGATGCGCTTTCATTATTTCGAATAGCTCTAAATAATTACCCAGATATTTGTAATTTTCTCCATAAGATTGAGGTGTTCTACCAGCTAATGACGCAAAATCTTCCTTCGCTAATTTTGAACCATCCTCTTTAACATCAAATCTTTTTGTGATATATGCTGATTCACCATTCTTAAAGAATATCAATGCATTTTCAGCTGTTTCAATATTATATACTTGTCCAGCAATTTGCATTGAAAGGTGCTCGTTAGCTGGCATCTGATTACTGTTCTTTCCAATACTTGGTGATGGTTTTAGAATATATGAACCACGTTCTGCTTCTTCAATAAGCCGAAGTTTATTTTTTTCTAATAAAACTGAAAATTTTTCTTGCACCCCAGAAATTGAAATTCGTTTTTGATTTTCAAGAAAAAGACGATCAGTTGCATTGTTACTGGTTGGTGATTCATAAGGAAGTATATGATTCACTTTTCGACCATTAAACATTCTTCTTAAGCAAGTTCTACTATACGTATCGTATCCTTTTGCTAAGGTTCCTGGACAATATTTTATTGTTGGTAAACTCATTTATACTTTCTTAACAGTTACTGCTCCAATTGTATCATAACCCGCAGTGATTAGAAGTAAACTAAAGTAATCATCTTTATCAATACGATTATATTTACACACAACCTGTTTGTTTGCTCCTTCGGGAAGCATATTATAAAAAAACGGAAATAAATAGTCAGATTTATATTCCTTTTTACTTTTTGGAAATGTTAAACTAATAGGAGGTTTACTACTATCTGACATCCATAAAGCATCATACCCATATATAAAAGATCCATTATCAAGTTGAGTTAGCAAACCCGCTTTTTTACCTTTAAAATATATTTCTGCTTGTCTCATTAATTAGCCATTTACATTTTTTTTACTTGAAGTGTTACTTCCATACCCAAAACATTTGCAATTTTTGTTAATGTACCAAGGGTTGGGTTTGCTTGTCCTCTTTCAATTTTATACAATGTGTTTACACTTATTTCAGCGAGTTCTGCCAATTTAGGTTGCGTTACTCGGAGAGCTTTTCGGCGATCTTTAATACTATTTCCTACCATATTTATAATCGTATAATGTGATATTTGTGTAAATATATAAAAAGAAAACAAATAATACGATCATAATCACTCTATAGTGTGATTTTAGAGTTGTTTTTTAGATTTTCAAAGTGATGTTATCTAAATATCACAGTATAATGTCTTAAATTCAATTTTCTATTTAAACCAACAACCAAACATCCATTTATTACTATTTCCCTAACCTGTACTGAGTGTAGCCGAAGTATAAGGGGCGTTTTATTATGAATTTAGTGAGGATGTTGCACGGTAGTATCTTTGCAGGATAGATTGAAAGTTTACAATCCACTACGCGTATTTAAACGATAATGTTCTTCATCGCCACTTAACATTTGCAAATAACTAAAATAACGTGATGCTGCTATTTCATCGTTTTCTAAGGCTTCTTTAACAGCACAATTTGGCTCTTTATGATGCAAACAATTATTGAACTTACAATCTTGTTTTAAGACAAAAAACTCAGGAAAATAATCAGTAATTTCTTGTGGTTCAAAATCTACAACTCCAAAACCTTTTATCCCAGGGGTATCGATGATAAACCCACCAAAAGAAAGTTCGTGCATTTCGGCAAAAGTGGTGGTGTGCAAACCTTGCTTATGCTGCTCAGAAATAGCTGCTGTTTTTATATTTAATGTTGATTCTATCGCATTGATCAAAGTGCTTTTCCCAACACCCGAATGCCCCGAAAACATCGATACTTTGTCTTGCATCAACTCCTTAACAACATCAATATTGAAGTTTTCTGTAGCCGATATCTCTACACATAAATATCCAATATCTGTGTAAATTTTGGTAAGCTCTTCTACCATTTCTAGTTGCGAATCGCCATACGCATCTACTTTATTAAATAGCAAAATTGCGGGAATAGTATACGCTTCGGCAGTTGCTAAAAATCGGTCTATAAAACCAGGAAATGTCGGCGGATTGTCAATCGTAATCAACAAAAAAGCAATATCAATATTTGCTGCAATTATATGGATTTGTTTAGATAGGTTTACAGACTTACGAACGATGTAATTCTTACGATCGTGAATCTTATTAATCACACCTGTTTCTTTAGACGGTTCTAGCTCAAAATCTACATGGTCTCCTACCGAAATAGGGTTGGTACTTTTGATGCCTTTCATCCTAAATTTACCTCGGATGCGACACTCATAAATAGTGCCATCTTTGGTTCTGACGAAATACCAACTTCCGGTTGATTTTGTAACGAGTCCTGTCATAAAAATAATTAATCTGCCAAATGCAAAAGTGCGCTAAAGTTAGCAAATAAGCCAAACTTTAATGCACTTAAATTTTAATTTTGTTCGAACTGATAGGATGACTTCGAGTCATCCTATCAGTAAAACTTGAGTATTCACTCCGTGACTCGAAGTCACGGGGTGAATTGAAATATTACTTCGTTACTTAAGCCTTCAAAATCTTTTCTTGATGATTGATAGATTCTTGATGAATCGCCTTAAACATTCWTAAAACAAACTCTTCGCTCAAACCTTTTTCTTCACCTTCTAAAATCATTTTTCCTAGAATTTCATTCCAACGAGAAGTTTGTAAAACAGAAACATTTCCTGTTTTTTTCAACGCTCCAATACCATCAGAAATCTTCATTCTTTTTCCTAAAGCTTCTATTAAACTATTGTCAATCACATCAATTTGAGCACGTAATAAATTCAATTCACTATTATATACCGCTTCTTCGCTGGTCTCTTTTCTGATTTTTAAATCTTCCATAATCTGCACTAAAGCTTTCGGAGTCACTTGTTGTGCTGCATCAGACCAAGCATTTTCTGGATCAAAATGAGTTTCAATCATCAAACCATCAAAGTTTAAATCTAGTGCAGTTTGCGAAACGTCTAAAATCATATCGCGCTTTCCTGTAATATGCGACGGGTCGCAAATCAATGGTAAATCAGGGAATTTATTTTGCAATTCAATAGCAATTTGCCATTCCGGAATATTTCTATACTTTGTTTTTTCGTAAGTAGAAAACCCTCTATGAATCACCCCTAAATTTTTGATATTAGCAGTATATAATCTTTCAACGCCACCCAACCRTAAAGCTAAATCTGGATTTACCGGATTTTTTACCAATACAATTTTATCAGTACCATCAAGGGCATCAGCGATTTCTTGAACAATAAACGGGCTCACAGTAGAGCGCGCTCCAATCCATAATAAATCAATATCATGTYCTAAAGCCAATTTTACGTGTGCAGCATTTGCAACCTCAGTCGCGGTTTTCATTCCCGTTTCTTCCTTTACTTTTTGCAACCATTTCAATCCTAAAGCACCAACGCCTTCAAACATTCCTGGGCGGGTTCTAGGTTTCCAAATTCCTGCTCTAAAATAGTTGACATCAGTATCTTTTAACTCATGCGCAATTTTTAAAACTTGCTCTTCTGTCTCGGCACTACATGGTCCTGCTACGACGAGTGGATGATCCAAGTTCATATCATCCAACCATGTTCTCATTTCYTTTTGATTTTTCATTATTCTTACTTTTACTTGTTATTATTGTACTATTATTTTATTCTGATTTAAATGGTCTCGATACAATTTTCTATTTATCTCGAAAATCTTCCGATAATTATCGGAACGACCTGACGCTAATTTATTTTCACTTCGTCAGTTCGAGTGAAATTCTTTTTTTTTCAAGAATTTTGTATCGAGAACTACTCTAATTATTCTCGATACTATTTTTATTTATTTCAATCATAAAAATCACTCGAATTGACGGACTTAAAATTTTCTTTATTTTATCCCTTTCAATACTTTTCTAAGGTGATTTGTTTCTACCATTGTTTGATGAATTTTATCAACCTCATTATCTTTCAATAAATTTTTAAACTCAATTAAATTTTTGATATAACTCTCTAAAGCCGCTAATAAATTCTGCTTATTTTCCGTAAAAATAGGTGTCCATGTTGATGGAGAACTTTTTGCCAAACGCACCGTAGATTCGAACCCAGAGCCTGCTAAATCAAAAATATTCTGCTCATTTTTTTCCATTCCCAACACTGTTTTACCCAACATAAATGAACTTACGTGCGACAAATGCGAAACATACGCAATATGTCTATCATGCTCAATCGGACTCATATATTTATACTCCATTCCGAGTTTGTCAAAAAGATCAAAAGCTTTATTTGCTATTTGTCGGTTGGTTTTTTCCAACTCACAAATAATATTTACTTTCCCTTTAAACAGGTTTGAAATTGCTGCTGTTGGTCCCGAAAATTCTGTTCCAGCAATTGGATGTGCTGCCAAAAAGTTTTTTCGCTTCGGATGCTTTGCCAAAGATTTACAAATTTCAACTTTTACAGAGCCTACATCAAAAACTAAGGCATCATCTGCAACAATATCCAACACCTGAGCTGCAATTTTTGAAACCGTATCTACCGGAGTTGCGATGATCACCACATCAACATCCGTCAATTTATCAATAGTAGAAATACTGTCAACAAAACCAATTTCCAATGCTATTTCTGCATTTTCAGGGTTTGCATCTACACCAATTATATCACTTCCAAATTCTCTTTTGATGTCCACCGCGAGTGAACCACCAATCAAACCCAATCCTATTACTGCAACTTTTTTCATTCTCTTTTCTCTATTATCTTTTTTCTTGCTGCTCTTATCTTTCATCTATAATCTTGACAAAGCCTCTGTTAATTGTTGCTCGTCAATACATAATGACAAGCGAATATATCCTTCTCCATTCGACCCAAAAATATGCCCCGGCGTGATGAAAATATTTTTGTTGTACAATAAATCATCTACCATTTCGTCGGTCTTAATTCCCTCTGGTAATTTTGCCCACACAAACATCCCGACACTCTTTTTATTGTAACTACAATTTAGTTTGTCTAAAATTTGCCAAACAATTTTTCTTCGGTTTTCATAGATTTTATTGTTTTGAGCAAACCAATCACTCTCCGAATTCAAGGCTGCAATTGCTCCTTGTTGAATGCCATAAAACATCCCCGAATCAAAATTGCTTTTTACCTGTAAAACTGTTTTAATTAATTCCTGATTTCCAAGTAACATACCGACTCTCCATCCTGCCATATTAAAAGTTTTACTCAATGAGTTTAACTCCAAAACATGACCGTCAGCAGCATCAACATCCAAAATACTTATCGGATTATCATTTAAAATAAAGCTATACGGATTGTCGTTTACCAACAAAATATCATGCGCTGTTGCAAAGGCAACTAACTTTTTATAAAGTTCTTTTGTTGCAGGTGCACCCGTTGGCATGTGCGGATAATTAGTCCACATAATTTTTACTTTCGATAAATCTAATTTTTCTAATTCATCAAAATTTGGCTCCCAACTATTCGCTTCAGTTAAATCGTAAAAAACAGGTGTTGCGCCTACTAAATTCGTCACCGAAGTATAAGTTGGATAACCCGGATTCGGAATCAAAACTTCATCACCTTCATTTAAAAAAGCCATGGAAATATGCATGATTCCTTCTTTGGATCCCATCAAAGGCAAGACTTCGTTTTCTGGATTCAAGGCAACATTATAATTCCGTTTGTAAAAATTACTGATTGCAGTTCTAAATTCTATCAAGCCTTGGTAACTCTGATATCCATGCGCTTTTGGATGCTGAACAGCATCTACAATTACATCCAAAACTTTTTGCGACGGCACCAAATCTGGGCTACCAATTGCGATACTTATAATCGGTTTTCCGGCGGCGCGCAAAGCTACTACTTCTCGTAATTTAACCGAGAAATAGTATTCTTCAACATCTTGCAATCTTTTAGCTTTTGTTATCATTACCGCTTACTTTTTTTGTACTCCCCTAATATTTTTATCGACTCTACCTGTGCCGAAATCTCATCTAAACTCTTTTCATAATTTGTGTAATCATCAAAAATTAAATCTGCAAAAAAAGCATATCTCCAAGGAGTTTCAACAATTGGCATGGATTGAATTTTAGACAAACTCACATTATTTTTTCCGAAGGCTGTTAAAATCGCGCCCAAGCTCCCCGCCTTATGCGAAGCCGTAAATCGGATGGATGCTTTGTTTCCTTCTTCAAATCGCACTTCTTCATTTCTATCTAATATAAAAAACCGAGTTGCGTTGTTTTTTATTGTCTGAATTGTTGGAGCAATAATTTCCAACTCATAAATATCCGCAGCTTTTGTACTCGCAATTGCCGCCACTCCTTTCAATTGTTTTTGCTGAATTCTACGAGCAGATTCGGCAGTATCTTTATCTTCAATCAATTTTATATGCGGATAATTCTCGAAATAATTTGCACATTGCAACAACGCCATTGGGTGAGAATACACCTCTTTTATATCCTCAATTTTCTGTCCTTTTAAACACATCAAATTTTGATGAACACCCAAATGATATTCCCCAATAATATTCAATTGATATTTATCAATCAAGGCATAATTGGGCAAAATAGAAGCTGCAATCGAATTTTCTATCGCCATCACCAAAGCATCCACTTTTCCATCCACCAATAATTTTGGCATTTCAGAAAAAGTCATACACTCCGTCAATTCATATCCGTCAGCAAAAAAATCATCTGCTACGATATGGTGGAATGAACCTCTAACTCCTTGTATTGCTACTCTCATATTGTTGTAAAAAAAATAGGTCTCGATTTTATTTTCGAGACCTATTTATTATTTAATTTTATTTTTAAACACACATGCCTCTATTTCTTATTGTAGAAATAAAAATAGAAAAAGTTAAAAAACCAAGTGCGTTGAACTGTCATTGTTTCGTAATTATGGGACAAATCTAAAAAGAAAAATTAAATACACAACACATTCTTAAAAGAATTGTAAAATAAAAATTAATCTGCTTTAATTTTTGATTTATCATCAGAATTTTCAAAAATTATTTACCGATTTACAACAACTAAATTGATTTCTCTACCACCGAAAATTTATAGATGGTTTGTTGCTGATATTTCTCCCCCGGATTTAAGATGATAGATTGAAAATTAGGATGATGCAAAGCGTCAGGAAAATGCTGTGTTTCTAAAGCGACGCCAGAAAACTTTCCGAATTTATCTTCACCATCGATTTTTAATTTAGGAATTGATCCCCCAGAATACACCTGAATTCCTGCCTCGGTAGTAAAAACCTCCAACAATCTTTTTGAAGTTGGCTCATACAATTCGCCTGCTTTTATTAAAACTCCCTTATCATTATTCAAATCAAAATTAGTATCATAACCGTCTTTTAGGCTTTTAAATCCGTTTCCAATTCTCTTGATTTTATTAAAATCATACGGTGTGTGTTTTACAGAAATCATGTTTCCTGTCGGAATCAATTCTGAATCAATCTCAGTATATTTATCACAATTTAATTGTAGGTAATGATTTTTTATAGTCGCCTCATCACCCAAATTAAAATACGAATGTTGGGTTAAATTGATGGGAGTTGCAGCATTCGTTTCCGCAAAATAATYGATGCTTAATTCATTCTCATTATTTAAAGAATATTCCACTTTCACTTTTAAATTACCTGGATACCCTTCCTCTCCGTCCACACTTAAATAGCTAAGTATTACTCCAACTTTATCCACTGCTTTAAAAGACTTAGCATCCCAAATAACTCTATCAAAACCAATCAACCCACCATGTAAATGATTGTTGTCATTATTTTTCGCAACCGAATATTGCTTCGCATCAAGCTCAAATTTCCCATTGGAAATACGGTTTGCAACACGACCAATAATCGCCCCAAAATAGGGGTAAGAAGCTAAGTAATCTTTTGATGTATAAGCATCTAAAGAATCGAATCCTAAGATAATATTTTTTGAATTATTGTTTATGTCTGGAGTATTTATGGAAGTTATGATTCCACCATAATTGGTAATTTTCACCTCCACATTGTTTTTGTTTATCAAAGTAAATAATTGAACTTTTAGGTTGTTTATGATTCCGAAATTAGAGGTCTTTATCTGCATTTGTTTTGATCTAAATTTATTGCAAAAATACTTGAAAAATAAAGCTGTAAAATCTTTTCAAAACATTTATTTGCTTATAACTTAGATAATTGCTTATTTTAGCTATTGCTAGAAAAAAAATTGCAAGCCCAAACTAACTAAATGACTGACAACTTAATATTAAACTTCACCCCGACTGGGATGATTCCTACAAAAAAAATGACGCCATACGTTCCGGTAAGTGTTTCTGAAATTGTTGATGACGTACTTGCAGCAACTGAAATTGGAATTACCATGGTGCATTTGCACGCGAGAGATGCCAAAACCGGAGTACCAACTTATGACAAAAATGTGTATGCTAAAATTGTTGGTGGCATCAGAAAATTCGCTCCTGAATTAGTGATTTGCGTGTCATTAAGTGGACGAGATTTTAGCGCATTAGACCAACGAGGAGACCCACTTTTATTAGAAGGAAATTTAAAACCAGATATGGGAAGTTTGACATTAAGTTCGCTAAATTTTAACAAAGTGGCAAGCGTAAACTCACCTGATATGATTTGCGATTTAGCAGCATTGATGAAAGAAAAAGGGATTGTTCCTGAGTTGGAAGTATTCGATTCTGGGATGATTAATTACGCCAAATACTTAGAAAAAAAGAAGCTGATTCACCCACCATATTACTTTAATTTATTGTTGGGGAACATTGCCTGCGCCCAAGCAGATTTGTTGCATGCCGGAGTGATGATTAACGATTTACCCGATGATACATTTTGGAGTTTAGCCGGAATTGGTGCCGAACAAATAAAAATGAATTCACTCTCAATTGCCATTGGTGGAGGGGTAAGAGTGGGGCTTGAGGATAATATTTGGTATGACATTGAACGGACGAAATTGGCAACCAATGCTGATTTATTAAAACGCGTCCATGTGATTGTAAAAGCAAATGGAAGAGCTGTTATGACACCCGCTGAATTCAGAAAAAAAATGAATTTAGAACCCGGAAATGGCACATACGGCCGCAACCCTAAAAACAACAATTAAACGATGGTAACAATTGTACAAGGAGCATCCGTTTCTAAATCAAAACGTTATTGGAATGTCATTTCTAATGGATTATTATTATTCGGAATTAGAAATAGATTGGCAAAAATTGGATTTGATTTTAGACCTTATTATTGGGTTCAGGAAGAAGTAACTCCCTGCGATGAGCCAAAAATAAAAGGAGATGTATCTACCTATAAAGTGCGTTATTTAAATTTGGATGAGTTGAAAACAATCGCTGTAAATTTACCCAAACAATTGGCTGTTGAAGTTATTGATAGCTTTAAAAAAGGACAGTTGTGTATTGGTTTAGAACACAACCATAAAATCGCGGCTTATACTTTTGTTGAAACGAATGATTTTGTTTTTAATCACAAACCTTACAATTTAAAAAGCAACGAGGCCTATCTTTTAAACATGTGGACGTTTCATGAATATAGAGGGAAAAATTTGGCGCCTTTTTTACGATATCAAGCCTATCAACTTTTAAAAGAACAAGGTCGTGATACCAAATATAGTATCACCGAATATTTTAACAAATCGTCTATAAAGTTTAAAGCAAAATTAAATTCTGAACATCAAAAATTGGTGTTGAGTATTATCCTATTTAAAAAAATTTATTGGAATTTTTTATTAAAAGATTATAAATAGAATTAGCAAAAATTATACATTGAAAAAGAATACACTTAAAATAATAACGGACAAATCTAATTGGGATGCTACTTTAAAAAGCATTGGTAATTATGACTTCTACCATACTTTCGAGTACCACCATATTGGACTGCTAAGTCACCAAACTCCTGTTTTACTTAGCTATATTGAAGACTCTACTATTATTGCACTTCCATTATTGGTTCAGAAAATAGCACAGACTTCTTATTTTGATGCGACTTCTGTTTATGGATATTCGGGACCAATTTCAAAAAATATTTCTGATAATTTTGATAACAATCGTTTTATAGAGGCTCTAAAAATTTACTTTGAAGATAATAATATCATTGCTGTTTTTTCTAGGCTGAATCCGTTTATAAATCAYCAAAATACGATTCTGAAAAATTATGGAGAATTGATCCAACAAGGAAGTGTTGTAAATATTGATCTTACTTTAGGATTGGATATACAGCGTCAAAAATATCAGAATAGATTAAAAACACACATTAATAAATCGAGACGGAATTGCAGTATTAAAAAAGCAGCATCAAAAGAAGATATTCAGAGATTCATCCAAATTTATTACGAAAATATGAATCGTGTAAACGCAAGTAAATTTTATTTTTTTGATAAAAATTATTTTTTAGAGCTTATAAATAGTAATGATTTTAAGACAGAAATATTACTCGCTATAGACACGAAAACTAAAAAAGCTATTGCAGGAAGCATGTTTATTAGCACCAATAATATTGTGCAATATCACCTCTCTGGTTGCAAAACTGAGTTCTTAAGTATGATGCCTGTAAAATTGTTGATTGACGAAATGCGATTGATTGCGACTGAACGAAAACTAAAATATTTTAATCTTGGAGGAGGTTTGGGAAGTAATAATGAAGATTCGTTATTCCGCTTTAAATCCTCTTTTTCTAAAGATTTTAAAGACTTTTATTTATGGAAATTAATTGTGAATCCAAAAATTTATGAGGAATTGGTTGCTTCGAAAAATTTTAAAGAAGACATCTCCTATTTCCCAAAATACCGTTATTTAGAAATACTAATTAAATAAAATGGATCTCAAAAAAAATCCATTTACGTTGAACACATTTGTTTCAATTTGGAACAAACATTTTAACAAAGAGCAAGAACTTTTTCAATTTAAATTTATAGAAGGCCTTACTTTTTTCAAAAAACAAAAACCTTCTTTATACATCAATTCTGGTCAGGATTTAACCAAGGGAGTTTCATATACAACCAATGAAACAGCAGCTACTAATTTTAAAAATTCAGCAATATTAATTTACGATGTTCCTGATTATTTCGATTTAAAGAACACTCAAATCCCCAATAATATAAAGCGGTACAGTATTAAGCAATATCCTGGTTATTTAGCTGAATTAAATCGATTTCAAAACTTTGATGAATACTTTCTGCAACAATTCAGCAGGAAAAGTAGGGCGAAATTAAACCGCTATCAGAAACGTTTGGAATTATGTTTTGACATCACTTACAAAATGTATATCGGCGAAATTTCGAAATCAGAATATGATTTAATTTTTGCATTATTTAAAGAAATTTTAGAAAAACGATTTGCTGAAAAACAGACTACAAATAATAATTTACAAAAAAAGGAATGGGATTTTTATCAGGATGTTACGTACCCGCTTCTCCTCGAAAAAAAGGCCGCACTTTTTGTAGTTTATCAAGGTAAAATTCCCATTGGAATAACGCTCAATTATTTGTCGGATGCTATTTTATTCCACGGAATTACAAGTTTTGATATTGACTATTCTAAATTCCATTTGGGAAAAGTCATGCTCAAAAACCTATTTAAATGGAGTTTTGAAAATGACATAAAAACTTTCGATTTTTCAAAAGGTCATTTTGATTACAAGACAGAATGGATGACTAAAAAATATGATTTTGAATATCATATTTTTGTCAATCAATCTTCTTTGAAATCTAAAATAATTGGACAAACAATAAAGAGTTTTCTTAAGTTAAAACAATATCTTAGAGAAAAGGAAGTCAATAAAAAATTGCACCAACTTACTTATAAAATTAGGGGAAACAAAAGTTTAAAAAGCAATAACCGTAGTTATTCCTTTTCTGAAATTAAACAAAAATATACTGACAAAGAACTTTCTAAAGTTGATTTGCAGCTAAAAGAAAATCTACATTTAAAACTAATTATCAATGAATTTCTGTTTTTGAATAGTGAGAAGTTCAGTGATTTTAAAATCTCAAAAATAAAAAWTACAGAAACTGAATATCTTTTTAAGGGTCTGAACAATCAAAAAATAGTAAGAATAGAATTGTAATAATATGAACCTGAAATTTTTGAATTATCATAATTTTAATTTCTCTTTTGATTTCTTTCAAAGAGGTGTAATTCATTCATTTTATCAAAGTATTTTGAACCCTACTTCGAAAGAAGTTTATAAAAATAAAGCTTTTAAAGAATCCGAAAATTGCGCTAGGGGCATTGAAGAAATAAAATTTATTCCATATTTTTTACAATTAAATTCACCAAAAAATAAAGAAAATTACAACATTATAAGTTTTTACAGAGTAGAAAATTTCTATATTAACTTAGAGGGTTTTACCTCAGCAGAAGATTATTTAAAATCACAAATGGGATCTAAAAGCAGGTCGCAATTAAGAATGCGCAAACAAAGATTAGAGAAATGTTTTGATGTAGAATATAAATTTTATCACGGAAAAATTGACGAACAAAAGTACAATGAAATTTTTGACGCCTTTGAACATCTTATCAAAAAAAGATTTAATCAAAGAGGTGACCTATTTTCTCAAAAGAACAATTTAAGCACGATTAGAGCGAATAGTTATCAGATGATTTTAAAAAAAAAATCTTCATTTTTTGTCATTTATGCCGATAGAAAAATAATTGATGTTTGCTTAAATTATCATTTTCAAAACGTGGTGCAACATTTTATTAGATCCTATGATATTGATTATTCGAAGTTTGGGCTAGGGCAAATTGATATTTATAAACAGCTAGAAATTTGCTTTGAATACAATTTCACAATTTTTGATTTTATGTGGGGTAAGATGAAGTACAAAACTAGGTGGAGTAACAAATCAGAGCTATATAAGCATGATTTTATTTACAGAAAAACACCCATTAATAAGCCAATTATATTGCTGTTAATTTGTTTATATAAATTTCATGATGCTTTAAAAACAAACAAACTCTATACATCTATTCAAGAAAAATTGATTGGATCTGAGCATGTAAAACCTGAAAATGTAATTGTAAGAACTGAAGAATTACAAAATAAAATTCCAGTGAATTTATATGAAAAAATATCTGTTAAAAATGATCTTTATTCCTTTTTAAGAAAAACTATTTTTGATTTTCAATACCTTAATTTTGAAAAAACTTCAGATACCAATGTTTATAAAATCGACGATAAATCTTATCTTATTTCGGGAATTAACAAACAACTAAAAATATATTTRTCATAAATTATGGGCGACTCTAACAGTATCGATTTTATGTTTGAATTGGCTTTTAATAAAAAGCTTCCTTCATTTTACAACAGCATATTTTTTCCGAATAGCGACACTCCTCTTTTAGTTTCTGAGGAATCAAAATCTATTAAAATTCAGAAGGAGGTCATCTCTGTTTTTGATGTGCCTTCGCATTTTAAAATAACCAAAATAAATCTAGATGCAACCGTAGGGTTTAAATCTGTCAACCAACACAAAGGGTATTGTATTGACCTGAATGAATCTCAAAATATAGAAGGTTATTTAAAAGATCAGTTTGGAAAAACGAGTCGGCAAGCCTTACGGTCTGGTAAAAAAAGACTGGAAACTTGTTTTGATATTTCTTATAAAATGTATTTTGGGAGTATCGACAAAAATAAATATGACACACTATTTATTCAGTTTTACGACATGCTAAAATTAAGAGCAGATGAAAAAGGAATTGCGAATAAAAACCTGCATCATTGGGATTTATATACAAGTAAGGTTTACGAAATGATTCTAAAAAAAGAGGCTTCGTTATTTGTAATTTATGATGGAGAAACACCAATAAATATTAGCTTAAACATGCACCTACAAGATGTGGTATTTTTATTTATTACCACCTACGATATCGACTATTCCAAATTCAGAATTGGTCATACAAATTGGGCTTGGCTTATTGATTGGTTTCTAAAAAACAAGGTGAAAATTGTAGATTTTTCTAAAGGAAATACAGCCTRCAAAAAAAGATGGGCTAATAAAGAGTATGATTTTGAGTATCATTTATTTTATAATAACAAGTCCTTCATCAGCAAACAAAAAGCAATTGTTACCAGTAAAAAATTAAAACTGAAACAATTTTTAAGAAAACAAAACATCAATGATTTCTATTACAATACACTAGACAAACTTACCAGAAAACAAAAATACAAGCATCTTAAAAATCACGAAATAATGGCAATTGATGAGTTTTCGAAAAGTGAAAATCTAAATGAAATTTACATCAAACATAATGATGAGTTTTCATTTTTAAGGCCAATTATTTATCGCTATTTATATTTATCTCACACCAATATTAAAGATATCCAAATTTATAAATCAACACAAATTAGGAATGTCTATTTCATCAAAACGGAAACAGAAAATTTAAAAATAACTGTACAAGTATCGCTCTAAAAAATCAGACATACTGGTTTTGACAATTTAAAATCAACACCTGTAAACGTCAATAATCCTGTTTTGAAATCCCGCTCAAATACGGTGATATTGTTTGATTTTTGATTGGCTACCAACACAAATTTTTCATCTGGTGATAAGGTGAAATTACGAGGCCAATCWCCWYTTACARAKWYRGTTTSTRWYWWTTGRATYGTACCWTTWWMWKYAWYWSRWWWAAWMRNNNCAATACTRTTWTSTCCKCKATTKGATSCGTAYAAAWATTYWMYKTCTRMWNTNATTTKWWTATCCGCACAAAAACTGTCACCTATAGAATCTGAAGGCAACGTAGATTGTTTGTCAATTATACTAAAAACTCCCGTTTCTTTATCAATTAAAGCAACTGTAATTGTACTAGATAATTCGTTAATAATATAGACCAACTCATTATTTGGATAAAAAACAAAGTGTCTTGGGCCATCGCCGGCATCCATTTTTAATGCTGTAAAACTTTCACCTAGCTCATTGTTTTTATCTAAAGGATAGCCTTTAACTTCATCTATTCCTAAATCAGTAACATAAAGATATTTTCCGTCATTGCTGAATTTTGAACAATGCGCATGTGGCGAATCTTGATTTGGCTTAACAACACTACTCCCTTTATGATTTTTAGTTTGCGATATTTTTAACGCTCCATTTTTAACTTGATAAACTGTAAAATTACCAGACGAATAGTTAGCAACTGCCACCCTGTTTTCTGATTCATTCAAACTAATATAACATGGATGAATTCCACCACTCGCTTTTTCTGAAATCGAAACTAATTCTGTATTGTCATCATTCCATTTAAAAGATGATACAACTCCAGGGTCTTTTTCATTTACTGCAAAAATAAATTTTCCATCACTACTTTTAGCAAGATAAGATGGATTATCAACCTTTGCAACCAATCGCTGATTGCTCAGTGAACCATCTGAAGTATTAAAATCTATAGCGTAAATTCCTTCGCTAGACTCTGAAGTATATGTTCCTACAAGTAATTGAATGGTTTGGCTATTCGTTTTTTCTCTTTTTTGACCACAGCCAATCAGCATAATTATAACTAAAAATAGTATTGAGTTTTTCATTGAATCAGAAATATAAAATTCATTAAGTATAAGATTTCAAAATTAGAAAAAGTAAATGGATACACGATTGGAAAGTTATGAAGAACAGGCCAAACTCACACTTTTTTTCTAAATAAAATACTAGAGAAAATATTTGTCAATTCGAGTGTTTTGAGGAGCGAAAAATGTATCGAGAGTGGTGTTTTGTTTAAAAGCGAGTTCTCGATACAAAATTTTTATCAAAATTTCATCCGATAGCTATCGGATCGAATTGACGAAATTTACAAAGAAAACACAAGTTAATAGCGTGTTTTAAAAATACTATTTAAAGTATGATGCCCTATTATGAAGAAGAATAAAATATGAATATTACAGCCTCATAATCAAATTCCTAAAATATATTTATCAATCAAATAGTTGTTTCAAAATGAGATAATTGTATATATTAGCTACCATAAGAAAAAATTGTAACCTCAACCAAACCCGAATGGCCGATAATTTTATATTAAATTACAGCCCTACAGGGATGATCCCTACTAAAGAAATGACTCCACATGTTCCTGTAGGTGTTTCAGAAATTATTGACGATGTTCTCAAGGCAAATGAAATCGGAATTACCATGGTGAATCTACATGCTTGAGATGCAAAAACCGGAGTACCAACCTACAAAAAAATGTATATGCTGAGATTGCTGTTGACATCCGTAAATACACAAAATTATTGCGGCTTTAACTAATAAATTGGTATTATTGCTGTGGTGCGGAAGCTCTTAATTTTAATTTACAGATTATGTAAAAAAGAAGAGGCCTATTATAGAGAACTATTGTGTTTGTTAAAGCAAGTAAAAATGTGGATTAAAATAGTACCTTTACTTTTTGTGATACAAAAAAAAGGCGAAGAAAACTTCGCCACTAGATAGACTTTGATTCAAGGAATTGAATAAAGCCTTCTTTTAAGTCACAAAGATAGTATTAAAAAAGAAAAAATATATTAGGATTTCAACACAGTATCTTGTAGGTATAATTATAATTCGATTTTGTAAAAATGAAAGTAGTCGTACAAAGAGTTACCGAAGCCTCGGTTACAATCAATCAAAAAGTTGTAAGCAAGATAAATTCGGGATTACTAATCTTACTCGGTATCGAAGCTGAAGACACTCATGAAGATATTAATTGGTTGTCAAAAAAAGTATCCAATCTCAGAATTTTTAACGATGAAAATGACGTGATGAATAAATCACTCATCAATATTGATGGAGATGCTATTGTGGTCAGTCAATTTACGTTGCAAGCATCGACCAAAAAAGGAAATAGACCTTCTTACTTAAAAGCTGCAAAACCAGAAATATCGATTCCTCTTTATGAGAGTTTTGTAAAACAACTAGAAAAAGATTTAGGCAAAAAAGTTGGTACGGGCACGTTTGGTGCAGACATGAAAGTATCGCTTTTAAATGATGGTCCAGTTACGATTATCATCGATTCTAAAAACAAAATTTAATCACGCTTTTTAATTCAATAGTTTTTAGTAAATTGGCATAAAATTGACCAAAATAAAAGATGACCAAACTAAACTTCCTCACAGTTTGTTGCTACCTTGTGGTGACTACTTTGTTCTCTCAAAAACTCGAATTCGCAACCTTTTTAATTCCCGAAGAACTTTCAGATAATGCCAATGCTGTTATCCGAATTGACAATATGAGTATTGAAATGACTTCGCAACGAAACATGAATATTATTACCGAAATGGCAATTACGGTTTTTAATAAACATGCCGATCATTATTCTGACATCTCCGTTTCGTTTGATAAAAACACCCGTTTAAAATCTTTTAAAGGATATGTTTATGATGCCATTGGCAACGAAATTGAGAAAATAAAAAAGAGTGATTTTAGTGAATATAGTAACTCTGGAAGCAGTTTGTATTCTGATAATAAATTTTATAATTACAATTACACACCAACAACATATCCATATACTATTTATTATAAATATGAGATTCAGACCTCGAACACCGCATTTATACCTGGGTGGTATGCGGTAGGTGGTTACTATCAAAGTGTAGAAAAAGCGAATTTTAGTTTTGTGTGTCCTCCTGATATTAATTTGAGTAGATCAGAGAAAAATTTTAGAGGATACGATATTGAGATAGATCAAGGCTTACATCATGTCACTTATAAAGTTGAAAATATTAAGGCGATTGAAAGAGAACCTAGAGCTCCTAAGTTTTTAAAAATTGCTCCGAATGTTAGATTGGGTGTCAATAAATTTAATTTAGAAGGAGTAGATGGAGAAGCTGAAAGTTGGGCAGAATTTGGAAAATGGAGGTATGACAATTTAAATAATGGGAATGGTAAAATTAATGGGCCAGTAGTGGCGCAGATTAAAAAATTGGTTGAGGGTGTTGATGACCCTGTAGAAAGAGCTAAAATAGTGTATGAATTTGTACAAGACAAAGTACGGTATATTAGTGTGCAAGAAGGTATTGGCGGATGGAAACCGATTACTGCAGATGAAGTTCATAGCACAAGTTATGGCGATTGTAAAGGCTTGTCTAATTATACAAAAACGCTTTTGGATGTAGTTGGTGTTGAATCGCATTATACCGTTTTATGGGCAGGAGAAAAAAGAGATGTTGACAAAGAAGTGTTCTCAATGCAAGGGAATCATGTTATCCTAAATTTGCCAACTGAGGATGGTGATTTATGGTTAGAGTGTACAAGTCAGGTGATGCCTTTTGCCGAATTGGGTGATTTTACAGATGATAGAGATGTGTTGGTTATAACCCCAGAAGGTGGAGAAATAAAACACACCAAAATATATGACGAAAGAGAAAATAGTCAAAGTATAACAGGGAGTTATATTGTTGAGTCGAGCGGGAATATTGAAGCAGAAGTTGAAGTTATTTTTAAAGGGACTCAATTTGATACACATCTTGGAATAGAGAATAGTAATAACAAGGATAAAGAAAAATTATTTAAAGAATTTTGGGACAATATCAATAATATGACACTTCGAAGTATTGATTTGAAAAATAACAAGAAGGAAGGGCAGTTTGAAGAAAACATCGCATTTACTGCAACCAACTACGGTACTGTTAGTGGTAATAGGATGATTATTACGTTAAATGCATTTAACGTAATTGGGCGCGCTCCGAAGAGAGTCCGCAACAGAAAATTACCAGTTGCTGTGAGTAATGGTTTTTATGATATTGATATCGTTACAATAAAACTACSGTCAGATTATACCATAGAAGCTATTGCTGATGATGTTTTAATTGACACAAAATATGGAAGCTATACAATGACTGTCGAAAAAATAGATGAGCATAATTTAAAATACACCCGGAAGTTTTTATTAAAAGCCGGAGACTACCCAAAAGAAGAGTACGAGCATTACCGAAATTTTAGACGTAAAGTTGTAAAGAGTGATAAATCTAAAATTGTGTTGATAAAGATTTAGTTTGCAGTCTTCAGTCGCAGTAATCAGTTTAAAACATATCAAATTAAAAAAACAAAAAATAGCCAACAAAATAACCAAATAATCCCATGAAATTAAATCAAATTAAAACTATTCTTTTAGCATTTGTTACGCTTTTATTTTTACAAGCAGGATTTTCTCAAAACTATAAATTTGGAAAAGTATCAAAAGAAGAACTAGAAGAGAAAGTGTATCCGTTAGATTCATCAGCTCATGCAGCTATTTTGTATAAAAAAAGAAAAACCAATTTCAAGTATATACAAGGTGAGGGTTTTGTTRTAGAAACGGCTGTACATGAAAGAATCAAAATTTATGATAAAGAAGGCTATGAGTGGGCCTCCAAAAACATATCATATTACAATCCAGATTCTGGTGACTCAGAATCGGTAAAAATAAAAGATGCGCAAACATATCATCTTGTTAATGGTAAAATAAAAACCTTTGATTTAGGCAAAAAAGATATTTTTAAAGAAAAAAAATCTGAGTATTGGTCGCAAAAAATATTCACCATGCCTAACTTAACTGAAGGATGTGTTATCGAATGGAAATATATATTGACATCACCTTATTGGAGTATAGATAATATTGAATTACAATATAATATTCCAGTAAAAAAAATGGAAGTCAGTATAGAAATTCCTGAATATTTTAAATACGCTGTTAAACATATAGGTTATTTAAATATTAATTCTACTACGAGTAAAAAGCGAAAGAGTATCAATTTTATGAATAAACAGAGAAGTGGTAGTGGAAGAATTGGAGAAACTCCTGTAAGTACTACATTCACGTCGAGTAAAGTGGATTACACTGTAAATATTACTAGTATAAACGATCAAAATATTCCTGCTTTTGTTAAAGAACCATTTATAAATTATTCTGGTAATTATAAAGCGGCTATCGACTATGAATTGGCATCTGTTGATTGGCCAGATCAAGCTCCAAAACATTATGCCCAAACATGGAAAGATGTTGCTGAGTCTATTTATGACAATCCAGATTTTGGTGCAGAGCTACGTAAGACGAGTCATTTGAAAGATGATATGGCAACATTAAAAACAAACTTGAAATCAGAAACTGAAAAAATATATGGCGCATTAGCGTATGTAAAAAACAGCATTAAGTGGAATGATACTTACGGTAAATATACTGAAAAAGGATTGCGAAAAGCGTATAAAGAAGGCTCTGGAAATATTGGCGATGTCAATTTAACTTTGGTTGTTGTATTACGTGAATTAGGTTTAAAAGCAAATCCTGTTGTTTTAAGTACGCGATCTAATGGTGTGCCATCGTTCCCAACACGTTCGGGTTTAAATTATGTGATAGCCGTAGTAGAGACGACGAACGGAAACATTTTATTAGATGCTTCAGAAAAATATAGTTTGCCAAATGTGTTGCCATTGCGTGCTATTAATTGGAGTGGCGCAATAATTAGAGAAGATAAGACTGTTGACTTTGTTGATCTTAGTTCTTTGRCTGTTGCTGTTCAAGATTCAAATTTATCGTATAAGATTGATGAAGATGGATTTGTTGAAGGAA
>NVSL01000012.1 GCA_002401215.1 Flavobacteriaceae bacterium
AACAACATCCCTATTTTAATTAAGGATGTTGCGGACAATGTTCAGTTTGGTTCCGCAATGCGTTATGGTGCTTTTACCGAGGATGGTGTGGAATCTGTAGGTGGACAAGTGTTGATGTTAAAAGGCGAAAATCAGAATGAAGTTATAAAAGCGGTGAAGATTCGTATCGCCGAAATTCAGAAATCATTGCCAGAAGGTTTAGAGATAAAACCGTTTTTAGATCAGAGTGATTTAATCGCAAGAACCACAAGCACAGTTTCTAAAAATTTAATTGAAGGGGCTTTAATTGTGATCTTCGTTTTGGTACTTTTATTAGGAAGTATCCGCGGTGGATTGTTAACAGCATCCATCATTCCATTGTCTTTGTTGTTCGCATTTATTTTGATGAAAGCAACTGGAGTCTGGGCAAATCTTATGTCTTTAGGAGCGATTGATTTCGGAATTATTGTTGACGGTGCGGTGATTATTGTTGAAGGAACCGTACATCATATTCAAGAAAGAATCAAAAAGAATAAGGGCGATTTTACATCAGAAGAAATGGATGACTTAACATATAAGTCGAGTAGTATGATGATGAATTCAGCCTTTTTTGGTCAATTAATTATCCTGATTGTGTTTACGCCGATTTTATTTTTAACAGGAGTAGAGGGGAAGATGTTTAAGCCGATGGCGTTTACTTTTGGGTATGCCGTTTTAGGTGCTTTGATTTTAGGATTGACATACGTGCCGGTAATGGCATCGATTTTCTTAAAACCAACGCCAGTTAGCAAAGCAACATTTTTTACAAAAATTGAAAATGGTTTGACCACGTTTAGTGATAAAATGATGCACGCAATTTACACCGCATACAAACCATTAATACATGGCGCACTAAAATTTAAATTGGCAGTTTTAGGAATTGCAATTTTATTATTTGTAGGTGCAGGAGTCGTTTTTTCTAGAATGGGAGGCGAGTTTATTCCGAAGTTAGATGAAGGAGATTTAGCAATGCAAATCATTATGAAACCAGGTTCTTCTTTATCAGAATCGATTAAAGTTTCTGAGGATGTAGAAAAAATTATTGTCGAAAATTTTCCAGAAGTAATTACAATGGTGGGTAGAATTGGGGTTTCAGAAATCCCTACAGATCCAATGCCAATGGATATTGCAGATACATTTATCATCCTAGAAAAAGATATGGATAAATGGACATCAGCAAAAACAAAAGAAGAATTGATCGATAAAATCAAAGAGAAATTAAAAGTAATTGCTGGGGTTAATTTTATTTTTACGCAACCTGTAGAGTTGCGTTTTAATGAATTGTTAACCGGAGTTAGAGAGGATGTTGCCATAAAATTATACGGAAATGATTTGGGTGTTCTAGCAACCAAAGCAGAAGATATGGCAGCGATTATCCAAACGGTTCCCGGAACATCTGGGGTTAGAGCCGAGGCTACCGAAGGCTTACCGCAGATTACAGTTATTTATCAACGAGAAAAATTAGCGAAATACGGTTTGTCTATCGATAAATTAAACCGTTATGTAAGTGCTGCATTTGCAGGTGGATTTGCAGGAACTATTTTTGAAGGTGAAAAACGTTTCGACATGGTGGTTCGGTTTTCTAAAGCACATCGTCAGAATATAGATGATTTAAAAAACATGTTCATCGATTTGCCAAATAGCAATACGCAAATTCCGCTAAAAGAGTTGGCAGAAATCAGTTACAAACCAGGGCCGATGCAAATTTCTAGAGACAATACCTATCGTAGAGTTTCGGTTGGGGTAAATGTTAGAGGTCGCGATGTAGAGTCGGTTGTAGAAGAAATTCAAGATAAATTAAACGCCCAATTAGATTTACCAGAAGGTTATTTTATTAAGTATGGTGGTTCTTTTGAAAATTTAAAAAGGGCAAAAGACAGATTGACAATTGTAGTTCCAATCGCCTTAGCATTGATTTTTATCTTGTTATATTTTGCATTGAATTCCTTTTCGCAAGCAGCCATGATTTATATGGCGGTGCCTTTGGCGGCTATTGGCGGAATCTACTTTTTATCTATTAGAGGAATGCCTTTTAGTATTTCAGCAGGTGTTGGATTTGTGGTGTTATTCGGAGTTGCCGTACTAAACGGATTGGTTTTGGTAAGCAGATTTAACAGTTTAAAAGTAGAAGGAGTAACAGATATTAATGAGCGAATTTTCTTAGGAACCAAAGAGCGTTTGAGACCAATTTTATTAACGGCAGTTGCAGCGATTATGGGATTTGTACCGATGGCAATATCAGCATCTGCAGGGGCGGAAGTGCAGCGGCCATTGGCAACAGTTGTAATTGGAGGGTTGATGAGTTCAACATTTTTAACCTTATTGGTTGTACCCGTTTTGTATTATGTTTTTGAAAGTCGTTCGCAAAAAAGAAAGCAAATGAAATTAAATAAATCWGTARTAWKWGTTKYSTTGATTGGGCTTTTCTCATTGACAGGAAACTTCTCAGCAAATGCACAAGAAATTGAAGTGAATATAGAAGAAGCGGTTGCAATCGCTTTTGAAAATAACCCGACCATTAAGGCGGCTCAGTTTGAAATTGAAAAGCAAGAGGTCTTAAAAAAATCGGCAATTGATTTTGGTAAAACAGATTTTTCATATTCTAATGGGCAGTTAAATACTGCCCAAAAAGATTTTCAGTGGAGTATCAATCAGGAGATAAAATTCCCGACAGTATATGGCACACAATCTAAACTTCAGAAAGAAAAAATCATTTTGAGCGAAACAAATTTATTGCTTCAAAAAAACAGGTTAGAACGAAATGTACGTTCTATTTTCTTGGATTTAGTCTATCAAAAAAGCAATTTAAAATTGATGGAAACTTTAGAAAAAGAATATGCTCAATTCGAAATAATTGCTGAAAAGAGGTTTGAAACGGGAGAGAGTAATATCATCGAAAAAGTGGCTGCCGAAGGAAAATCACAAGAAGTGAAATTGCTAAAAATTGGGGCGGAATTCAACGTCATAAATTTTCAAAAGCAATTACAATTGGTATTAAATATCGATAGTATTGTAACGGTAAAAGATGTTGACTTAAAGAAAATGACCTTTATTTCTGACTCGGTACAATTGAGTGAAACTCCGATTTTACAAATGCAACAACAATCAGTTGCAGTTGCCGAAAGAGCCTTGAAATTAGAAAAATCAGGATTTTTACCAGACTTATCTGCGGGTTATTTTAATCAGCAAATAGAAGGTGTAAAAGGCTTTTCTGGATTTCAGGTAGGTATTAAAGTTCCATTATTCTTTTGGGCACAAAAAGGAAAAGTAGATGCGGCTAAAARGAGTACAGATATTGCTTTAATGAATTTAAGTCAGACAGAAATTGAGTTAAATACGGCAATGCAATCAAACTTATCAGCCTTAGAAAAATACAAGGCATCGCTTGCATATTACGAAACCAAAGGCTTAAAATTGGCGGATACTTTATTGAGTTCTACCACCAAAGCCTACCGCGAGGGAGAGATAGATTATATAGAATACATCTCTACTTTAGAGCAATCTTTAACCATAAAACAAAGTTATTTAGAAAATCTTAATGCCTACAATCAAATGGTAAATGAGATCAATTTCTTAAACGGAAAATACAATTAAACGACAATCCTATTTATAAATTTATATCATGAGAAATAGTAAAAACATTTTAAAATTTAGTGCAGTAGCCATCTTGTTAATTTTTGCAACAAGTTGTGGTAAATCAGAAAAATCAGTTGATAATTCATCAGAAGATGAACACGAAGTTCATGGAGAACACGGCGATGAAGGTGGTGAAGAAACAGCGAATTTAGTAAGCCTTTCAAATGCACAATTAGAGGTGATGAGTATTGAATTGGGTGCTGTTAAAGAAGTGAATTTAGGCAATGCATTAAAAGTAAATGGACAGTTAGAATTACCACCTCAAAACAAGGCAAGCGTGAGTGCTTTATTGGGTGGTAGAGTAAAAAGCGTTGGAGTTATTGAGGGCGATTTTGTAAAGAAAGGGCAGGTAATTGCACGTTTAGAAAATCCAGAATTTATTGCTTTACAACAACAATACTTGTCTTTAAAAAGTAACTTGTCATTTTTAAAAAATGATTATGATCGTAAAAAATCTTTAGAGGCTGATGGAATTACTTCTAAAAAAGCATTGCAAAGAGCAGAGGCAGATTATTTAGAAGGAAAAGCGAATTTGAATGCTATAAAAGCGACTTTGAAAATGTTAAACGTGAATTTGAAATCCATCGAAAACGGGAATTTATCTATGGCAATTGCAGTTATTWCGCCAATCAAAGGATATGTGCAAACGGTAGATATTAACATCGGTACCTATGTTTCGCCRCAACAGCAAATGTTTGATATTATTGATAATGATTTTTTACATTTAGGATTGAACGTTTTTGAAAAGGACATTAACAAAGCAAAAATTGGTCAGGAAATTACTTTTTCATTGACTACCCAAACCGATAAAATTTACAAGGCAGAGATTTTTTCTTTAGGAAAAGCCTTTGAAATGGATTCTAGATCGGTAAAAGTGCACGCAAAAATTGTGGGTGACCATACAGGTTTATTGTCTGGAATGTTTGTAGATGCAAGAATTTTATTAGATAGTAAAATGGCAGCAGCATTGCCAAATGAAGCATTTGTAAGCGAAAAAGGATTGGACTATGTTTTTATCCAAAAAGAAAAAGATGCAGATGATGTGTTGTTAGAGAGAGTGCAGGTAAACAAAGGGATTTCTGATTTAGGATTTTCTGAAGTGGTGTTTGTAAAAGTAATTCCGAAGGATGCTGTAGTAGTTACAAAAGGTGCTTTTTATGTAAATGCCGAATTGAATAAAGGCGAATTTGAAGAACATGAACATTAACTAAATAAATTTAAAATGAAAGAAATAAAAGCATTTATAAAGCCAAATAGATTAGAAAAGGTTGTACAGGCTCTTAAAGAAAACGGATTTGAAAGCGTTACGTTATCTGAGTGTGAGGGCACTGGTACCTATAAAAGAGAGGATTCCGTACCTTCGTTAAAATTTCACTTTACAGATAGTAAAATGATTAAGTTAGAGTTGGTTTGTCACAATGAAAAGCAGTTAGAAATAATTAAACTAATTTGTGATAATGCATCAACTCCTTATCCAGCAGACGGAATTATTTATGTTTCAGATGTAATTGAAGCGTATAAAATTAAAACTTTTACGCCTTTAAGTAATTTATAATTAAATRAAATCACAAGAAACGATATTAGAAAATAGTAATGTAAAACCAACGGCGATGCGGCTGTTGGTTTTGCAGTTTCTAATGAATAAAAATCATGCATTGAGTTTAACAGATATCGAAAATTATTTTGACAATTCTGATAGAACTACCATCTACCGAACGCTGAAAACATTTCTTAAAAACGGCATCGCACATCAGATTGATGACGGTACAGGCGTTACAAAATATGCGCTGTGTCAAGATAATTGCAATTGCGAAATTGAGACAGATTTACACCTCCATTTTCATTGTACAAAATGCAACGAAACCGTTTGTTTAACCGATTATAAGATTCCGAAAATAAAAGTACCCGAAGGGTTTGTATCCGAAAATGTGAACCTGGTTGTAAAGGGGGTTTGTGATAAATGCAACGCATAATATCAAAAGTGAAATAAATTAAATCCATCATTATGAAAACAAAATATAGTATTTTATTCGTTTTATTTTTGAGTGTTTATAGTATAAATGCCCAAAAGATATTCGCAACAAATGAGGGGCATATTGTAATGATGTCATTGGTAAACGGTGAAAATGTTAGAGCAGATAGTCACAACCTAATTTTGACTTTAGATTATACTACAAAAGAAGTAAAAGGAAGGCTTGATTTAAGAACGCTGCTCTCACCCAATATTAATTTTAAGGAAACAAACAACCCTATGGAAGTCTCGTTTAGCGGCGTAATTCCTGTAGTAGATTTTATGATTCCAGATCATGAGCCCATTAATTTTAAGTGGATGCTCACTATTACATATCAAGGTAAAAGTTATAAAACCCTTTTTAATGCAACGGTTTCACACGCTTTTAATGGTCTTGGTGTTGCGTGTTTATTAACTGCTGATGGCACAATGGATATTTCGATGACAGATATCGATAAAACAATTGTTGGGATTGATAACAACATACAACTTCAATTTTCGCAACTTTTAATAAGAGTTGAATAATTGTTAAAAATATTGCACTTCTGTTGCAGCCAATTATCAATTAATTTTGAATTGTCATTTCGACTGGAAGGAGAAATCACATCTAACGGAGAACTCTAAAAAAAAACAATAAAATGAGCAAAGAAGAAAACGATTGTTCAGACGGTGCTTGCGCCATAGATTACACGCAAGAAACCGAGTCAAAAGAATCAAACACATTTAATAAAGAATACTTGATTCCCAGTATTGGCTTGTTTTTTTTGCTGATAGGAATTACTTTTGATTTCTATGAAGTTAACTTTTTTAAAGGATACATTCCAATAATTTGGTTCGGAATTATTTACCTCGCCGTGGGTGGTCCTATCGTTTTAAAAGCGCTAAAATTGATTGCTAAAGGCGATGTTTATAACGAGTTCGTTTTAATGTCCGTCGCCACAATCGGGGCATTCGCAATTGGCTCGTATGCCGAAGGTGTTGCCGTAATGTTGTTTTATGTGGTGGGCGAATTGTTTCAAGAAGCGGCAGTAAATAAAGCAAAAAGGTCTATCGAAGCATTGCTAAAAGTGCAGGTAGAAGAGGTGTTGGTTTTAGTGGATGATAGGTTTGTTGTTAAGCATCCAAAGGAGGTTGAGATAGGCCAAATTATCCAAACCAAACCCGGACAAAAAATAGCGTTAGATGGTGCGTTAGTTTCAGATTTTGCCACCTTAAATACAGCAGCGCTTACAGGAGAATCCGCCCCGGACACCAAACAAAAAGGAGAGGATGTTTTAGCAGGAATGGTAAATCTCAATACGGTAATTCAGATAAAAGTTACCCGAAAATATGCAGATACCAAACTTTCTAAAATTCTAAAATTAGTACAAGAAGCAGTTGGTAGAAAAGCAAAAACACAGCAATTAATTTCTCGGTTGGCAAAAGTTTATACGCCTATCGTTTTTTGGTTGGCAGTTGCGTTGGTCATTATTCCATACTTTTTCTTAGGTACTGATTATGAGTTTCAAATGTGGTTTCAACGTGCTTTAATTTTCTTAGTAATTTCGTGTCCATGTGCTTTGGTGATTTCAATTCCCCTTGGATATTTTGGTGGAATCGGAGCAGGTTCTAGAAACGGAATTCTCTTTAAAGGTTCTAACTTTTTAGATTTAATAACCAAAGTAGATGCGGTTGTAATGGATAAAACGGGCACCTTAACAAAAGGTGTTTTTGAAGTGCAAGAAATTGTTTCGGTGGATTTTGATACAGATAAAATGATGTCATTAGTTGCAGTTTTAGAAAGCAATTCTACACATCCAATTGCCGATGCCATTGTTGGTAGCGTCGTGATTAATCACGACTCCACCAGCAATATGATTAACCACGATATCACTGCGACAAATGTCGAAGAAATTTCTGGTCACGGAATGAAAGGGATTGTAGACGGCTACGAAGTTTTAGCAGGTAATACAAAGTTGCTAGATAAGTTTAACATTACCTATGATAAAAATTTACACAGCATAACTGATACCATCGTTGTGGTGGCAATCAATCAAAAATATGCGGGATATATCACCATTGCAGACAGCCTAAAAGAGGATGCACTATTGGCTATTTCAGAATTAAAAAAGATTAGTAATATTACTGATATTGTAATGTTATCTGGCGATAAACAATTGGTTGTTAATAAAGTTGCGGCACAATTAGGACTCACAAATGCTATTGGTGGATTGTTGCCAGAAGATAAAATTAACGAAGTAGAAAAATTAAAATCTGAAGGAAAAACCATTGCTTTTATTGGCGATGGAATTAACGATGCACCCGTAATCACACTTTCTGATGTTGGAATGGCAATGGGCGGATTGGGTAGTGATGCCGCCATCGAAACTGCGGATGTGATTATACAAACCGATCAGCCATCAAAAATTGCAACGGCAATTCATATTGGCAATGCTACTAAAAAAATCATTTGGCAAAATATTTATTTGGCATTGGGTGTGAAAATATTGGTGCTTATTCTCGGTGCCTTGGGAATGGCAACCATGTGGGAAGCCGTAATTTCTGATGTTGGTGTAGCCTTATTGGCGATTTTAAATTCGGTTCGAATTCAGCGGATGAAGTTTTAAAACATTTTACAGTCATTTCGAACATAGTGAGAAATCACATTCAGATACTTAAAAAACGTCTTGATTTATCAAGGCGTTTTTACTCCGTAACTTTCAATCTTGCAGTCGCCACTGTATCAATCTCAGAAAATTTATTTTGTTGAAAAGCTAAATATCCAGAGATTCCAATCATCGCTGCATTGTCAGTGGTGTATTCAAATTTTGGGATATAAGTTGTCCATCCAAATTTTGATTCAGCTTCTTTTAAAATTTTCCGTATTTCAGAATTGGCGCTCACGCCACCCGCAATAGCAATATGTTTTATCCCTGTATGTTTTACAGCATTCTTTAATTTGTCCATCAAAATAGTTGCGATGGTCTGCTGAATAGAAGCACAAATATCATGTAGACTTTCTTCAATAAAATTCGRRWTSTCTTTTANNTTTTTTTGTACAAATCGTAGGATTCCGGTTTTTAATCCGCTAAAGCTAAATTCTAAATCGCCTACTCTCGGTTTTGTAAATTGATACGCTTTTGGGTTTCCCAATTGCGCATATTTATCAATCAATGGACCGCCCGGATATGGCAATCCTAATATTTTTGCAGACTTGTCAAAAGCTTCTCCAACGGCATCATCTAAGGTTTCTCCTAAAACTTCCATATCAAAATAATCAGAAATTTTTACAATCTGAGTATGTCCGCCACTTATGGTTAAACACAAAAAAGGGAAGGGTGGTTTTTGATGTTCTTTATCATCAATAAAATGTGCTAAAATATGTGCCTGCATGTGGTTTACTCCAATCAGCGGAATGTTTAAACCCATGGCAAATGACTTGGCAAAAGAAGTACCTACTAACAAAGAACCCATTAATCCAGGTCCGCGCGTAAAAGCTATGGCATTTAACTGATTTTTGTCGATATTTGCTTTTTGAATTGCCTGCTGAACTACTGGAATGATATTTTGTTGATGCGCACGTGATGCCAATTCTGGAACTACACCACCATAAGCGGTGTGAATTTCTTGAGTTGCCACAACATTAGACAATACTTTTCCGTTGCATAAAACAGCAGCGCTTGTGTCGTCGCAAGACGATTCGATTCCTAAAATATATATTGGTTCAGAGTTCATTTAAAATCAAATTAGGCATGAAAATTGCCTACTAAAATGCAAAGTTAAGGCTTATCAAACGATTTAAAAAAATAGTATTTCGATTCTTGCGATTCATCGTAATACTTTTAGTATTGCTTTCAATTACGCTTTCCATTCCTGCGGTGCAAACTAAATTAGGATCTATTGCTACCGACTTATTGAACAAAGATTTTGATACACATATTGTTGTTAATAAAATTGATTTATCCTTTTTAGGAAAGGTAAAATTGAAAGATATTGAGATACGCGATCATCATTTAGATTCGATGATTAATGTAAAAAGTTTAGAAACTTCTATTTTTAGTTACCGCAGTATTTTAAATAATAAATTAGACTTTGGCGAGATTGAACTAGACGGAGTTTACTTTTTAATTAAAACCTATAAAGGTGAAACCAAAGATGCTTTTAGTGTTTTTGTAGATAGTTTTGATGGTAAGAAAAAAGATACGGTGCCTTCTACCTTTATGCTGACCTCAACATTAGTGAATTTAAGTGATGCTTATTTTGAAGTTGATGATGAAAATGACACAGGTAACCCAGTAACTTTTAGGTCAATTAATGGACAGGTTTATAATTTATTGGTTGATGGTCCAAAATTTTCGGGTGATATAAAACGCCTTCATTTTATTGAAGATCATGATATTGAAGTCCAGAATTTAACGACAGATTTTTCGTACACCCGTCATGAAATGAAGTTGCTAAACACAACTTTAGAAACCGAAACATCGATAGTAAAAGCCGATATTACTTTTTTTAGAGATGGCTCTTTTGCCAATTTTAATAATAAGGTTCCGCTCAAGGCAACGATAAAATCTGCGGATTTATCCCTGTTTGATTTAAAGAAATTTTATGGTGAGTTTGGCGAAGGCGATGTCTTACATTTTTCTACAACACTAGATGGAACCTTAAATAATTTCAATGCAAAAAACGTGCGATTAAAATCAGATTCTAATTTAATTGTCAACGGAGATTTTCATGTTATCAATTCTTTTGATACAGATAGCGGGTTTTCTGTCGATGCACATATATCCAATTTAGTTTCAGATTACAACCAGCTAAAAGGATTTTTGCCAAATATTTTAGGAAAATCTTTACCGACCATGGTAAAAGATTTAGGGCGTTTTAAAATTTCTGGTAATTCATTTATAAATACAGAAATGATTGATGCTCAAGTGCAATWTACGTCCGATTTGGGTGCTGTAATTACAGATATTAAATTGACAAATATTACTAATATTGACGAAGCTTCTTATAAGGGACATATTAAGATTATTGACTTTGAGTTGGGTAAAATTGTCAATGATTCATTGGTCGGAAAATTATCTTTAGATGCTGATATTGATGGTAAAGGAATTGTACTAGAAAGTATGAAAGTGATTGTTGATGGAAAAATCTCTAAGCATCAATACAAAGGTTATACGTATCAAAATWTTGATATTTTTGGTCAATTTGAGGAGAAGAAATTCAACGGGGAATTATATGCCAATGACCCTAACCTACGAATGGATTTTGTAGGCTTAGCAGATTTGTCTTCTGAAGTTTACAAATTCGATTTTAATGCCATAATTGATTATATAGATTTTAACAAACTCAACCTATTTAAGCATGATTCAATATCCATTTTAAAAGGTAAAATAGCGATTGATTTAAAAGGAAATACTGTTGAAGATTTAGCTGGAGATATTAAAATATCAGACGCTTCTTACACCAATCAAAATGATCTTTATTTCTTTAAAGATTTCGACATTACGTCAACATTCAAAGATGATGTACGGACTATTGCATTCAACTCTCCTGATATTATTCATGGAAAAATTGAAGGTGTTTTTAGGTTTGCAGATATGGGTAAAATTGCGCAAAATGGAGTAGGGAGTATTTACACAAATTACCACCCTTATGAGATTAGACCAGGGCAATATGTAGATTTCGATATTAATATAGATGACAAAGTTGTAGAAATTTTATTCCCCGAAGTTATTATAGGCCCAGACACCTATATCAGAGGGTCTTTAAATGCTGATACTGATGCATTAGAATTGACACTTCGCTCTCCAAATATTGATGCTTACGGAACTAGAATTGACAGTATCAGATTGCAATTGAATAATCAAAACCCGCTCTTTAATACACAGTTGACTGTTGAGAATATTGCGATGAATAACTATAGAATTTCCGATTTGCATTTGGTGAATGTTACCTTAAACGACACTCTTTATTTTAGAACACAGTTCTTTGGAGGTGTTGACAAAACAGAATCATTTAACCTTGGTTTTTATCACACAATCGATGAAAATAATAAGTCGGTAGTTGGTATCCAGAAATCAAATATTAATTATAAAAATCAAAAATGGGTGTTGAATCCCAAAGAAAATAAAAAGAACAAAGTTGTTTTTGAAAGTGATTTTTCTGAGTTCGAAATCCAAGATTTTGATATGGTTTCTGGTTCGCAAAAAATCAAACTTTTTGGAGCAACTTATGGAGCTGATGAAAAAAATATCAACCTTACTTTTGAAAATGTAAACTTAGCGGGTATTACACCAAATATAGAAGATTGGAATTTTGCAGGACTTATAAATGGTGAGCTAAAATACAATCAAAGTGAGTTTGATGTGTTGCCATTGGTAAATATTACAATCGAAGATTTTTTCGTAAATGAGTCGTATCAGGGCGATTTAAAATTAGGTATTCAAGGTCAAAATTCTGTAAAACGTTTCGATGTAGATGTGTCAATCAAAGAAAATGGAGATACAAGTTTGTTGGCGTATGGGGTGGTAGATTTTAATCCGGAAGAACCAACAATAGGAATGAACATCGATTTTGAGAAATTAAAATTAGATATTTTAAGTCCTATTGGTGATGAGAATTTTACCAATATGCGGGGATATATTTACGGTAAAGTTACACTTTCTGGTTTGTTGAAAAATCCAAATATGGAAGGCGAGCTGCACTTAGATGAAGCAGGTGTTGCCTTGCCTTATTTAAATGTTGATTATGATTTTGAAGGAACTACTATTGTAAAACTACACGATCAAACTTTTGATATTGTCGATTTATCGATGCGAGATATTGATGAAAACACAACAGGTGAATTACAAGGAACCATTTCGCATACTAATTTTGCTGATTGGAAATTAGACTTAGATTTAATCACTAAAAACTTAATGGTTTTAAATACCGAACAGTCTGAAGAAGAGTTGTACTACGGAAAAGCATTTATTGATGGTGGTGCAAAAATTAGTGGATTCACCGATAATTTAACCATCGATGTGAACGGTAAAACGAACAAAGGAACTTATTTCGTAATTCCGTTAAGTGATATTAAAACTATCAGCGATTCTAAATTGGTAACCTTTATTTCGGATTATGAAGAAGAAAACCTAAATTCTATAGATAAAATATTATTTGAAAAGTTTAAAGGATTGGCAATTAATTTCAATCTTCAAATTACAAAAGATGCCGTGGTAGAAATGATTATGGACGAGGCAACCGGCAGTTCTTTAAGAGGGAGCGGAACAGGAGATTTGCAAATTGAGATTGATACCAATGGTAAATTTAATATGTATGGCGACTTTATTATCGACAATGGCTTTTATAATTTTAGCTTATCAGGATTGGCAAATAAAAAGTTTGTTGCTGCAAAAGGCGGAACAATTTCTTGGAATGGAAACCCATATACTGCTGAGATTAATATAGAAACCGAGTATAGAGTCTATGCAAATCCTAAGGTTGTGTTAGAAAGTATTTATACAAACAGAGATATTCCGGTAGATTTGGTGGCGCGTTTTTCTGGAGAGTTGTATAATTCTGAAATTGAATTTGATGTATTGATTCCTGATGCAGATCCGGATGTGAAATCGGAGTTAGATTTTAAAATAAATCAGAATGAAAATAAGATGATGCACTTTGGTAATTTGTTGATTTTTGGGAATTTTTACAACGATCAAGCGAATCTTTTTCAAAACGGAAAAGGGTTGGGAGAGGATACTGCCTATCAAATTTTATCGAGTGCCTTAACAGGATTAATAAGTTCTGGAAATGATAATTTTAAAATGGGCGTTAATTATAGGTCTGCTTCTAATTTGTCAGATATCCAAAGTTTAAACACCAACGATCAGGTTGATATATCTGTGAGAACAAAAATAAATGACCGAATTTTATTGAATGGTTCTGTAGGTGTTCCTGTAGGTTCTAGTAAGCAAACAACGTTGGTAGGCGAAGCAAAAGTAGAGTTTTTATTAAATGAAGAAGGCTCTTTGAGATCGACTGTTTTTAATCGTCAAAACGAAATTCAATATACCGAAGAGGAGGAAGGATATACACAAGGAGTCGGTTTAACCTATACTTTTGATTTTGATAATGGTGCTGAATTACTAGAAAAATTAGGATTCAAAAAGAAAAAGAAAGTCAAGGATTCTATTAAGGTGAAAAAAGATTCTATATTAATTAAACCAAAAAAATCTCCAGTTAATTTTGGTGGTTCTTCTGATTAAGAGGATTTATTTTATAGCAATTACAGAAATCTCAATATTCACAAACTTAGGCAAATTTACAACTTCAACAGTTTCTCTTGCCGGAGCAGTATCCGAATCAAAATAAGAAGCATACACTTTATTTATTTCTGAAAAATCATTCATATCAGCAATAAAAATTGAGGTTTTTACCACATCTTCAAATTGCATATCAGCAGCAGCTAATACCTCTTTTAGGTTCTCCATTACTTGTTTGGTCTCATCAATAATAGTAGCTGAAACCAACTCATTATTTTTTGGATTGATGGCAATCTGACCAGACGTATATAAAGTTCCGTTCACCAAAATTGCTTGGTTGTAGGGGCCAATCGGTGCAGGAGCATTCGGAGTGTTGATTATTTTTTTCATAATGATTTATTTAAATATTTTGTACTTCGCATCAACCATCAACCATCAACTAGAAAAGTCTCCTATCCGGCTGCTGACGTTGGTCGTATTTTACATCGCTTAAAATTCCAGATTTTATACCGATATAAAAATTGTAGGTGCTTCGTGGTCCAAAAGGAACCCAGTTAAAACTCATTCGCCAACTATCTAAATCTCGATCAAAACGGAGTTGTGTATAAGTAAAGCCTCTATCTTTTAAATCGAAACCAGAATTAAATCCAACTTTCCATTTTGGGGTTAATTCAATATCACCAGAAAACATTATAGAGTGTGATGTGATATCTTGTTGTCTTGCCGTATTGTTGTAATTTAATGAATATGCCAAACGCAATGACCACGGGATGCTAGATCGGTATAATTTACTTACTTTCACTTCATCATCGCCTCCATCATTATCATCAAAAACATTGTCGTTGGTTGCTCGCATATCTTCACCAAAAATTCCATCAGAATTGGTAGCGTCATTATTGTTATAAGTATCTCTAGAATTTGTGGCGTCATCTTCATCTTTTTCAAAAGTTTTATTGGTGATGGAGTAGTTCATTGTCAATCCTGCATTTGTAAGTCTAAAAAGGCTCCCGCCATTATTTATGTTTAGTTTGTCAATTTTCCTACCATTAACGTCAATTGCATAAGGGTCTAAAGTAGCTCGTAAGTTGATATTCATTTTGTTTTTAAACAAATTAGTACCTGTCGTTAAACTTGTTGGACTCCATTTTAAAGAATCTGCAGCCATGTTATAGGACGTATTTATATTGAAATTACTAAGCAGTTGTACCTTTCTAGATTCAGTTTCTGTAGAGTCTTTTGGTTTTACTTTGACTTCTAAAGTATTTGCAATTGAAAGTCCGATACTATTAGACAACCCATTTGAAGGATTGCCGTAAATTCCGTTGGCATAAGGAGAGTAGCGTTCGGTATCAGTTGGGTCAATACTTTGCTGAACATCTTCATAATAAAAACCAAAATCTGGACGATAATTATACGAAACACTAGGTCTCAAAGTATGTCTAATGGCTTGAACCCTTCCTTTTTTAAAAGCTAAATCACCATAAAGAGTAGTAGATAATGAGACGCTTGCTCCATATTCTCTATAAGAGTTAAAGCCTTTGATAGTATCCGTTACAATAGAATCTGTTGCAGCTTCATATTCTTTTTTGATACGATCAAAATACCAAATTTCTTTATAATTGGCACTTGGCGAAAGTGTAAAGTGTTTTGCTATTTTTGTATTGGTACTCAAAGCAACATTTTGTCTAACTCCTGCTTTGGCATCGTTAAACATTTCGCTTTTAAAGAAATTTTCTTCAATTGTATTGATACGATAATCACCAGAAAAATTATAAACAACTCCAATATTATGGGCCATATTTTTCTTAACACCACTTTTTGGTGCAAAAGGATAAATCCTATCCATACTTAATTGTACAGATGGCAGCGACATAATAATACTTTCGGTATTGGTGTTTTGTGAGTGTGTTGCTGTGGCAGACAAATTAAAGGGAGTGCCCACAAATGTTTTTTGATAAGAGATAGATGAACTAAATGTATTGTTTAAAAACGAATTGCTATTATACTCATTTAACGATTGTCTAAAATATTTACTCGATCCTAAATTAACAGATGCACTAAAACGCGCATTCGGATTTGCTTTTGCATCTTGACTGTGACTCCACCTAATATTATAGTTAGACCGCCTACTGAAATCGTCAAATCCTCTAAGACTTGTATATAAATTTTCATAGCGGATATTAAAACTACCATTAAATTTATACCGTACTACATAATTACTTTGCACACCTAAAGCCCAACTACTGTTAGTGTAAATGTCACCAGTAATTGATAAATCCAAATAATCACTGATTGCCAAGTAATACCCCCCATTTTGTAAAAAGAACCCTTGATCACGTGATGTACCATATGATGGTAAAATGATACCCGAACTCCGACCTTTTGTCAACGGAAAATATGCAAATGGTAAAATAATAGGTGTCGGTACTTCGGCAATAAACATTTGCGACATACCTGCAATAATTTTTTGATTAGGTATCATTTTTCCTTTTTTAATAAGGATATGATAATCAGGGATTTTCTTTTTAGAAGTCGTTAACCTAACGTCTCTAATGTAAATAGTAGAATCATTTACTTTTTTAGTAACATTCGTATGAACTATAAACCCGCCCAAATCTTCGGCATCTGTTCCGTGGGCAATCATGCGTTTGCTTTTAGAATTTAATTTGATTGTATCATGAACAGACTCTTGGCCAGCTTGCACAACAACAGGTCTTTGAGTATAACCCAAACTGTCTTTAATTCCGTAAGCAGTAATAATATTTGTTTTGTGATTGATGGTAATAATTCCTGCTTTTATGTTAATATCCTCATAGTCAATTTCGGCTTCGTCATACAGCGTAAGGATGCTTTTAACCATATCTTCTTTCATATAGCCTTTGGCATTGTGGGTAATAATACCTTCAATTGCGCCTTTTGGTTTTATAATACTGTCTGTTGATATGGAGTCGATAGGTTTTAGTAACGCCAATTCTTCATTGGTAGGAGAAGGAATGCTATCGGTAGATTTTACCGAAGTTTTTGTAATAGGAACATCTATTGGTTTTTGTTGTTCAAACTCTTGAGCTGATGAAAAAAGTATTCCAAAGCTGAAAAGAAACAAGGCTAAAAATGTTTTATGTATATTATTTTGCAATGCTTTGATTACTTTATCGTTTTATCTAAAAACAAGCGGTGAAAATTCATAACTTTTCTTACTTTAGCTGATGAAATTTGACCGTTGATTTTCGTCTTTTTTTGCTCAAAAATTCAATCTTAAATTCCTGAGCCATTAAAGGCAAAAATAATTAAAATATATTGATGACCTTACAGATGATGAACAAATTTAATACCAAAACGAATGCAGCATTAGTTTTCGTATTTTTCTTCTTTTTAATTGCAAGATCGCCAACAGCTTTTGCGCAAAATAAAACCTTTACCGTTGTTTTAGATGCGGGTCACGGCGGTCATGATCCTGGTAAAATTGGGTATAAAAAATACAAGGAAAAAGAAATAGCTCTTAACATTGTTCTCGAAATCGGGAAAATTTTAGAGAAATCAGAAAATGTGAATGTGATTTATACGCGTAAAACAGATGTCTTTGTCGATTTGTGGGAACGCGGTGCAATTGCCAATAGAGCAGATGCCGATTTATTTGTGTCTATTCATTGCAATGCACATAGTTCTCAAGCCTATGGTACTGAAACTTGGGTGTTGGGTTTGCATGCCAATAAGCAAAATTTAGAAGTTGCCAAAAAAGAGAACGAAGTAGTGTTGTTAGAAGAAAACTACAAAGAAAATTACAAGGGGTTTGATCCAAATTCACCTGAATCGCTTATCGGAATCACAATGTTATTAGAAGAATATCTAGACCAATCATTACAATTAGCAAGTATCGTCCAAGGTAATATGGTACATGATTTAAAGCGAAAAGACAGAAAAGTAAAGCAAGCAGGTTTTGTGGTGTTGCACCAAACATATATGCCGAGTATTTTGATAGAAACAGGTTTTCTTTCTAATAAAACCGAAGGAGCTTATATGAATTCTAAAAAAGGTCAGTCTAAATTTTCAAAAGTAATTGCTGCTGGAATTGAAGAATATTTAGAGCAGATTACCATGAATACCGTGATAGATGATATTGTGATTTCTGATGAACCTGAAAGCAAACTAGATATCATTTTTAAAGTGCAAATTGCGTCAGGGTCAAAAAAATTGGCGACTAAATCATACAATTTTAAAGGCTTAAAAAATATTGAGCGTGTAAAAGTTGGTAATGCCTATAAATATTATTTAGGAAAAACATCTAATTTTAAAACGGTTAAAGACCTACATCAACAGGCAAAAAAGAAAGGATATAAAGATGCGTTTATTGTAGCTTTTAAAGATGGTAAAAAAGTGTCGGTGACAGAAGCTTTAAAAACTGTGAATTGAGCGAGAGCACCTCACAAAATTTTAGTAATATTGTCTCTTTAAAATAAGGTTATTTTTAAACCTAGAACCTAGTTAAGATGAAATTCTGAACTCATTTTAAAAAAAATATTTGCGAACACATTTGTATCGCTAAAGAAAATAAGAATTTAGAAGATGAAAATATCAAGAGAAATAAAAACCGGAGTCATCTCAATTGTAATAATTGCTGTAGCTATCTGGGGCTATAATTATATGAAAGGTCAAAACCTTTTTGATAAATCTAGTAGGACTTACTTTGCAGAATACAATGATATTCAAGGATTAAATACTGCAAGCGCAGTTACAATTAATGGATTTAAAATTGGTAAAGTTGAAAATATTAAATTTAATGATGATCCTGAAAAACGCGGAACTTTAATAGTAGAATTTGGTGTAGATAGTGATTTTGAATTTTCAAAAAATAGTGTTGCTAAAATTTATAGCGCAAGTTTAATGGGTGGAAAATCTTTGGCAATCGTTCCGTCGTATGATGGTGAAAATGCAGTTTCTGGTGATTATTTAAGAGGCGATGTTGAGCCAGAAATGATTGCTGCTTTGAGTGAAGAGCTGGGGCCGCTGCAATTAAAATTAGAAAGTGTGATTGTAAATGCCGATTCTTTATTGGTTGGATTGAATCAAGTATTGGATCAACAATCAAGAGAAAATTTACGATTGACTTTTGAAAGCTTGAATGAAACAATGGATAATTTTTCTAAAGTTTCTGCTTCACTAGATAGGCTTATAGATGATAATAAAGAAAAGTTAGACACTTCATTGAGTAACTTAGAAGTGATGACAACCAACTTTGCAAAATTGTCAGATTCACTTGTCAATGCTAATTTAGGTGCAACTTTTGCGAAGTTAGAAACTACCGTAACTTCGTTAAATTCCATTTTAGATGGATTAGAAAACGGTGAAGGATCAATCGGAAAATTATTAAAAGATGATGGATTGTACATCAACTTAGAAAATGCTTCGAAGGAATTAGAAGAATTGCTACGCGAAGTTAAAGAGCATCCAAAGCGTTATACAAACTTTTCTCTTTTTGAAAAAAAGGACAAAGGTTACAAGCCAAATGAAGCGACCGAAAAAGAGTAAAATGTATGACTTGGATCAAAACAATCCCGTTTTCTGAAGCTACTGGTCGTCTTCAAAAATTATACAAAAAAGTTACCGGACCCAACAACAATGTAGATAATATTATGTTGGCGCATAGTCTTAGACCGCATACTATGACTGGTCACATGTCGCTTTATAAAAATACACTTCACAACAATAACAACACCTTGCCAAAATGGTTTTTAGAAACGATTGGCGTGTATGTGAGTATTTTAAATAGATGTGATTATTGTGTCGATCATCATTTTGAAGGATTAAAAAGATTGCTTGCTAATGCTGTTAAATCCAACGAATTAAAGGAAGGTCTAAAAACGGATACTTTTAATACGATATTAGAAAAAAAGTATGTCGAGGGATTGCGATATGCTAAAAAACTCACAAACTCTTTAGATACTTTAGGGTTTAAAGACATAGAACGAATGAAATCCGTAAATTTGTCAGATGGTGAGATTTTAGAAATTAACCAAGTAACCGCTTATTTTAATTATGCAAATAGAACGGTTTTGGGATTAGGAATATCAACTGAAGGAGATGTGATTGGATTATCTCCAAACGACAATTCAGATGAAAATAATTGGAACCATCAATAAAGAAATATGGAATATTTAGACAACATATTATTTGCAATAGTATTAATTTTTGGAGTTGGATTTTTTGTTAGAAATATCAAAAAAATAAGACGGAATATTTTTCTTGGTAAAGCCATTGACCGATCAGATAAAAAGTCAGAACGATGGGCTAATATGGCGCGTATCGCTTTGGGGCAATCAAAAATGGTACGGCGACCTGTTGCGGGAATTTTGCATGTTGTGGTCTATCTCGGTTTTATCATCATCAATATTGAGGTGATAGAAATTATTATCGACGGACTTTTTGGCACCCATCGTGTGCTGAGTTTTATGGGTGGATTTTACACCTTCTTAATCGGTAGTTTCGAGATTTTAGCCTTTTTGGTTTTGTTCTCTGTAACTGTTTTTTGGATTCGTAGAATGATTGTTCGCATTCCAAGATTTTGGAATAAAGAGATGAAAGGTTTCCCTAAAAACGATGCCTTGTATATTTTGTATTTCGAAATGGTGCTGATGAGTTTATTCCTAATTATGAATGCAACCGATGTTCATTTTCAAGAAATGAATTCTGGAAATCCCATCAGTCAGTTTGTTGCGAATTTGTTTAATGGGATGTCGCTAGAAACAAATCACCTTATCGAAACAATTGCGTGGTGGTTACATATTATCGGAATATTTATTTTCCTTAATTATTTATACTATTCTAAACATCTTCATATTTTATTGGCATTCCCAAATACATTTTATGCAAATTTGAATCCGAAGGGGCAATTCCCAAATGATAAGAACGTCACCAAAGAAGTTAAAATGATGCTAGATCCAAATGTAGATCCGTTTGCTGCAGCACCCGAAGGAGCTGAAGATGAAGTGCCAGAAAAGTTTGGTGCGAGCGATGTTACAGATTTAAATTGGGTGCAATTGATGAACGCATATACTTGTACAGAATGTGGAAGATGTACATCGGTGTGTCCTGCAAATATCACCGGAAAAGAATTATCGCCAAGAGCTATCATGATGAAAACCCGTGATCGGTTGGAGGAAGTGGGGAAGAATATCGATCAAAATAAAGGTGAGTTTAAAGATGATGGAAAGCAATTATTAAACGATTATATTATGCCAGAAGAATTGTGGGCATGTACAAGTTGTAATGCTTGCGTTGAGGAATGCCCTGTAAATATCGACCCATTATCTATCATTATGGATATGCGTAGGTATTTGGTGATGGAGCAATCAGCAGCACCACAAGAATTAAATATGATGATGACCAATGTTGAGAATAATGGGGCGATGTGGCAATACAATCAAATGGATCGATTGAATTGGAAAGACGAAGAATAAAGTAAACAACAACAGTAAATAACACAACAACAACAACAACAACAACAACACAGAATTTTAAAGTATGAAAACAAGAACAGACAAAGAGTTAAGTGAGTTAAAAGATGCAGAAGGAAATTTAATAAGTCCAATTTTATCTGGCGATGTAAAAAATTATTTGATAGATATTGATGGAACAATTACCGAAGATATCCCTAATGAAGAGCCAGAAAGAATGGGCACATGCGCTCCTTTTCCAGACGCTTTGGTAACCTTGAATAAATGGTATGACGAAGGACATATTATCTGTTTTTTTACATCGAGAACTGAAGCACATAGAGAAGTGACTACAGAGTGGTTGAACAGAAGTGGATTCAAATACCACAGTTTATTAATGGGAAAACCAAGAGGAGGAAACTACCATTGGATAGACAATCACTTGGTAAAAGCAACGAGATATAGAGGCGAATTTACCGACCTAATAGAAAAAGAAGTCACCATCGAAGTATTTGATGATGGTGCTCATGAATAGATTAACAGAAGGGTTCAATGATTTGATTTTTTACCATTTTAATCATTGAATCTTTTAATAAAATAGAGACTATGAACGTACCAACAATGGCAGAAATGATGGCTCAAGGAAAGCAACCAGAAGTGTTGTTTTGGGTTGGATCTGCTGGGAGTTATGATGACAGAGCTAAAAAAATAACCAGGGCTTTTGTAAAAATATTACACAAGGCAAATGTAGATTTTGCGGTGTTGGGTACCGAAGAAAGTTCTACCGGTGATGCTGCAAAAAGAGCAGGAAATGAATTTTTATTTCAGATGCAAGCCATGATGAATATAGAAATCATGAATGGCTATGAAGTAAAAAAAATTGTGACCTGCGATCCGCATTCTTTCAATACTTTAAAAAATGAATATCCTGGTTTAGGAGGTGTTTACGAAGTGTATCATCACACACAATTTATCAAACAATTGATAGATGAAGGACGATTGACTTTGAGCAATTCGATGAATGAAAAACGTGTAACGTATCATGACCCTTGTTATTTAGGAAGAGCGAATGACGAATACGAATCGCCAAGAGATTTGATTCGTAAATTAGGAGTGAATCTCATTGAAATGAAACGCAATAAAAACAATGCTTTATGTTGTGGTGCAGGTGGAGCACAAATGTTTAAAGATGCTGAAAAAGGTAATAAAGAAATTTTTGTAGAACGCACCGAAGAGGCAATTAGAACTAACCCAGATATTATTGCAACGGGTTGCCCTTATTGCAATACGATGATGACTGATGGATTAAAAGCGGTTAATAAAGAAGAAAACATTCAAGTGTTAGATATTGCAGAATTAATTGCGAATACTGAGGGTTTGTAAATAAAAAGCATGATTGAAAATAATCAAATTAATGTTGATGATTTACCAGATATCAATGAAATTGAATTTGTATCAATTCATAAAGATTATTTCAAAGTAATACTGTTGAATTTGTTACTTTTTTTTGGAGTTGCTTTTGGAATTTTAATAGCATTAGATTTTTTCAGGTTACGAGAAGAGTTGTCAAATCATATCTATCTGTTTTATATAGTATTGGCTCTGCTTTTGGGTGCCTTTTTTGTGAGTTTTTATATTGGATTTTCAAGACGTAAATATGCTGTTCGGTCAAAAGATATTTCATATGAAAAAGGTGTTTTAACAACCTTACTAACAATAGTTCCTTATAACAGAATACAACATATAGAAATTAACGAAGGCTTATTTTCTCGTTGGTTTAAACTGGCATCAATAGAGATTTTTACAGCAGGAGCAAGTGGAAAAGATTTGGTTATTAGTGGTATATTGAAAACGGAAGCATTGAAAATTAAAGCTTTTATTACACAAGCTATGAATGACGTTTGATTTTTCTAAGTTTTCTCGCCAATCTTCCAAAGGAATTATTATCATTTTTATAGGAAATGCGTATAAATCTTTAAAAAGTCTTTGGGTACTTCTACCAATGGTTATAATTGGAAAATCAAACCCCTCAAAAGTTAAATTAATTATTATATCACTCTCACTTTTTATACTATTCTTATTCATAAAGTCTTTTCTAGATTTTTTTTATTTTAAATTTAAAATTGAAAACAACCATTTTATATTAAAAGAAGGAGTTTTACATAAAAAGAGCCTTTCAATTCCTTTTGATCGAATTCAGAATGTAAATTTTAAGCAAAGTTTTGTACAGCAATTTATAAATGTTACACAAGTTGAAATTGAAACTGCTGGTACTCAAAAAACCGAAATTTCAATTAAAGCTTTGAGCAGATTAAAAGCCGAAGCGATTAAATCTATTATCTTTAGTAATAAATCAATTGTAATAGAGCAAGAGCAGTCTGTTGAAAAAAACATAAAAAAGGCGCTTTTGAAAATATCCTTTTCAGACTTGCTGAAAGTAAGTGTAACCGAAAATCATCTTAAAAGTTTTGGAGTTTTTGTTGCTTTTTTAATAGTTGTTTATAGTCAATTGAGAGAGGTTTTTAAAGACTTTACGATAAATGAAACTCTGGGTTTTAATTTGGAGAACGAAGCGTCATATTCTTTGTATGGTTTTATTTTTATATTAATTTTTTCAGTTGTAATTGGTTTAATAATTTCCTTTGTTCGTGTATTTTTATTGCATTTTAACTTAACGTTATTCGTGAAAAAAGGTGATTTAGAAATCAGTCAAGGATTGCTGACCAAAAGAAGTATAACTCTAAAAAAAGAAAAAGTACAGCACATTTCAATTATAACCAATCCATTTAAACAGTTATTTGGGATGTCAAGTGTTGACTTTAAGCAAGCAAACAGTAAAATAACAAAAAAGAATTTAGCCATACGCATTGTTGGATGTCAAAAAGAACATCTTGACAGTATCAAAAAGATACTCTTTTCAGCTTGCGAAGTTGAAGCTGAGATTGCCATAAAACCACATAAGTATTTTATTGCAAGAATGTTTTTGCGCAGTTTTTTTTGGCTAGCGCTTGTTAATAGTTTAATTTTTTTTACTATTTATTTTGGTTTTAAAACATCAGGAAACTACTTTGTGTTTTTGTTAAACATAGTAGTTATTGCACTAATGGTWTTCTTAATTATGTTAAAATATAAAAAATCATATTATAAAATTAGTACTAATATATTGTTAAAAGGATCAGGACAAGTAAGTACTCAAAAGACCTATTTTGAGTTTTTTAAGATTCAATCTATAAAAAGAAAGCAAACCTTTTTTCAAAAGCAAAAGAATGTTGTAAATTTAGAGTTACACACCGCTAATAAAAGAATAGAATTGCCTTGTGTTCCATTAGAAGAAGCCACTAATTTAATCAACTATTTTCTTTATAAAACTGAAATATCAGAAAAACCATGGATTTAAAACACTACATCCAAGCCGCAAGATTACGTACATTGCCTTTGTCAATATCCGGAATTGTTTTGGGAAGTTTATTAGCAGCATCTCACAATTTTTTTAATTCGAAAATTTTTGTATTGGCAATTCTCACCACTATCGGTTTACAAGTGCTTTCAAACTTTGCAAATGATTATGGTGATGGCGTAAAAGGTACAGACAACGAAGATAGGATCGGACCAAAACGTGCTTTACAAAGTGGAGCTATCTCTCCAAAACAAATGCTACGCGCAATTAAAATCACAGGATTTATTACCTTACTAATTGCTGTATTACTGATTTATGTTTCTTTTGGGAAAGAAAATTTCGGATATTCTTTACTCTTTTTCGGATTGGGAATTGCAAGTATTGCAGCAGCAATTAAATATACTATGGGTAAAAACGCCTATGGATATAGCGGTTTAGGCGATGTATTTGTATTTCTATTTTTCGGATTGTTGAGTGTTGTAGGTTCTTATTTTTTATACACTAAAGAGCTGAATCTGGTTATTTTTCTACCAGCAGCATCTGTCGGAATGTTAAGCGCAGGGGTATTAAATCTCAATAATATGCGCGATCAAATCTCTGATGTAAAATCAGGAAAGAATACATTGGTGGTTAAAATAGGAGCAGAATTTGCAAAATACTATCACTATTATTTAATCATCGCATCTCTTTTATGCACCTTATTATTTGTGGTGATTCAATACCAATCACCATTTCAATTTTTATTTTTGATAGCTTACATTCCAATTTTAAAACATTTGGTAACGGTGGTTAAAAATAAAAATCCGCAAGACTTAGACCCCGAATTAAAAAAATTAGCCTTGAGTACTTTCTTATTTGCGATACTTTTAGGAATTGGACATATTTTTTTAAGTACTTTTGCAAACTGATAAATATCATAAATAAAATACAAAAAATATTTTATTTTTGTCGCAAAGAAATGATACCTTGAAACAACAATTTTTAGGAACTTTTTTTTMTNNATRCYNNACYTWKTWRMYNTGWWRMRRCYNNTAATTCCYYWGAKTNAWTAWTMTTSAARYARASWRKRYMWNGCNAKTKYTTTGWRCKMWDNATWGMSRSARRNNCYTGMNCTWGKNCGKGNTAAMRKAWAWTSTTMTYYMGMARWNAYAANNTTARRRMWAKMAAKYNAAWCRASAKRMKCAYSAWCWTTMNTATKSCWMMNARTASWTWTRWCNAARTAYCYNNTTTCKMMWMTYYCKMYTRTTSRGGMTAAAGAAATAGGAAAAGAATTTATTCAAAAAACATCTTTTTATAATAGAAAGACGTATCCTCAAAAATATACTACATCGGTTTTTAAACCACCACAATTTTTAGCTTAAATTTTTATAAAGTGCTTGTTTTCTTCAATAAATGTTGAAGTGATAAAGCAATCTATTTGTTAAAAAAAACGAATTTGATATGTATTGTCAGCTATCAATCAAAATTATATTTTGAATTGATAAAGATTGACGTTGCTATTGAGTTCATCATATTAAAGTTTAAACTAAAAAAAATGAAATTATTAAAATATATTATCCCGTTTATCATAACATTCGCTTTTATTTCTTGTGATGATGATACCCCAAACCCTGTTAATGAAGTTGAAGGATTAGTAAAAGTACAAGATTTTACCAATGCAACTCATACAATTGAATTGTTTACAGAAAGTGGAGTGTTGAATCATGGATATAATAACATCACTTTGCGAATTAAAGATATTGCAACAGCAGAGTATATTGAAGATGCAAATATTACGTGGAAACCAGTTATGCACATGACATCGAGGATGCATTCTTGCCCAAAATCTGACGTAGTAAAAGTTGTAGGTGCAGAGACAACTTATAATGGATATATTATTTTTCAAATGGCAGAAAATGCAGATGAAGGATGGGATTTAACTATAAATTATACRATTAACAATATTGATTATGAAGTGGTTGAAGATATAAGTGTTCCTCAATCTGATAAACAAGTTGTAACTGTTTTTACAGGAGCAGATGGTATAAAGTATATTTTAGCATTGATAGAGCCACAAGACCCTAAAGTTGCAATTAATGATATGRCAGCAGGTTTGTTTAAAATGGAAAACATGATGAGTTTTCCTGTTGTTAAAGATTTTTTGATAAAGTTAGATCCAAGAATGCCAAGTATGGATAATCATTCATCTCCAAATAATGAAGACCTAAATTATAACAGTTTTACTGATTTATATGATGGTAAACTATCTTTAACAATGACTGGTTATTGGAAACTTAACTTGATGTTATATAACACAAATGATGAGTTATTAAAAGGAGAAGATGTTACTGTAGATAATGAGAGTAGTAGCTTGTTTTTAGAAATCGAATTTTAATAATTATAACTTTTAAAGGTTGACTGTTCTTTTATATTAGTCAACCTTTAAAATAAAAACAGATTACTATGAATAAAATAGTATATGTAGTTGTGTTATTGTTTTCATTAAATTTTTATGCTCAAGAGCAACAAGTTGATAGTACCAAAGTTGTTAGCTTACAAGAGGTAATAGTTGTGGGGCATAAAAAATTAAACAATCAAAAACAAGAAAAACCACTTTCATCAATTGATGAATTTTTAGAGAAATCAAGTAAAATAACCATGATAAAACGTGGTAATTATGCTTGGGAACCCGCAATTAATAATATGGTTTCTGACCGTTTATCGGTGACTATTGATGGAATGCAAATTTTTGGTGCTTGTACAGATAAAATGGACCCAATCACCTCGTATGTTGATGTTTCTAACTTGTCAGAAGTACATGTAAAGTCTGGTCAACAAGGATCTGAAAATGGTGCTACCATTGGAGGAGGAATTGATTTAAAATTGCAAAAAGGTGATTTTGATAAAGATGATTGGAGTTTTGGGATTGATACAGGATATGAAACCAATGGCAATGCAAAGATAGTTAGTTCAGAATTTAATTATTCTAATGATAAATATTTTGTGAATTTAGATGGAATTTACCGAAAATCAGATAATTATAATGCAGGAGGGAATGAGGAAGTCTTATTTTCRCAATTCGAAAARTTTAATRTTTCKRSRGTTGCWGGWRTAARRAYMRRRRAGMATKSRGCSSTSATWGGTTCGGTAATTTATGATAAAGCTACAAATGTTGGGTATCCAGCTTTAACGATGGATGTGTCGTTGGCAAAAGCATTGATTACATCGTTGAGCTATGAACATAAAAATAGTAGTTCATTTATAAATAAATGGGAAACGAAAGTGTATTATAATACCATAACGCATGTAATGGATGATACAAAACGACCTGATGTTCCGATACATATGGATATGCCTGGGTGGAGTGATACTTTTGGGTTTTATTCAAAAATGAGTGCGCAAAAAGCCAATCATAAAATGTTATTTAATCTAAACGGATATTATAATAAATCATTGGCAGAAATGACAATGTATCCAAATGACCCGAATGAAAACATCATGTTTATGTTAACTTGGCCAGATGTTAGAACGCTGTATTCTGGAGTTTATGCCGAAGATAATATTAGTTTGAAAAACAATCAGGAATTAAAAATATCTGCACGACTAGGCTATCAAAATGAACGAATTGCTTCGGAATTTGGGTTGAATAGTTTGCGTATTTTTTATCCAGAAATGGATGATACCAACAATCGTTTTTTGATGAATATTTCAACTCAATACGAAAAGAGATTTAATAATTTTGATGTTGTTGCAAGTGTTGGTTATGGAGAAAGAGCACCATCAGTAACCGAAAGCTATGGGTTTTATCTCTATAACAGTTTTGATAATTTCGATTATATAGGCAATCCGTATTTAGGTAACGAAAAATCGACAGAATTAAATGCAAGTTTTAATTATTCTAAAAATAAAATTAAGATTGGTTTAGAGGCTTCATTTTTCTATATCAAAGATTATATTATTGGAGAAATTGACCCGACATTAACGCCTATGACCATTGGCGCAAACGGAGTAAAAATTTACGAAGCACTAAAATATGCTACAATTTTAAATACAGGTTTAACGGCCTCTTGTAAAATAATTTCAACAATTAATGTTGATGGTAGGCTATCATATAATTTAGGTCAAGATAATTTAGGGGGTAATTTGCCTTTGATTAGTCCAGTTGATTATAGTTTGTCAATGCAATATCAAAAGAATTTTTTTAATGCAGCAATCAATATGAAGGGAGCCACAGAGCAAAAGAATTTTAGTAGTGATTATGGTGAAGATTTAACAAAAGCATACACTATTTTTAACGCCAATGCTTCATACGTCTTTTATTTTGATAGTACTAGCTTGCTATTGAAAACAGGAGTAGAAAATATATTTGATCGCAGTTATTCAACCTTTGCAGACTGGAATAATATTCCAAGACTTGGACGAAATATATTTTTAAATATTTCATTTGTGCTGAGATAATCGAATAAAAGATTGATATAATTAAAATCACGGAAGATGAAATATCTTTCGTGATTTTTTTTTGTAAATTGCAATTAGTAAATTTTTCACCTGTAATTTTAACCTCTCGACTGCGCTCGAGGAGACACTAATTTTATTGTTTTGAGTTGTATGGTCGAGCGCAGTCGAGACCTTTTAAAAGTTTAAAAATGAAAATCACTTACCTCGGTCACGCAAGTTTACAAATAGAAATCGCTAATAAAATAATTATTGTAGATCCATTTATTTCGGGCAACGAATTGGCAAAATCCATAGATGTTAATTCTTTAAAAGCCGATTATATCTTAATTACACATGCACATCAAGATCATATTTTAGATGTCGAAACCATCGCCAAAAATACAGGAGCAATCATTGTTTCGAATTATGAAATTGTGATGCATTACGAAGCAAAAGGTTTAAAAGGGCACCCGATGAATCACGGTGGAAGTTGGCAATTCGAATTTGGAAGAGTAACTTACACCAATGCCATTCATACAAGTTCTTTTCCTGATGGTTCTTACGGAGGAAACCCTGGTGGCTTTATTATCGAATCCTCAGAAGGAAATATTTACATTGCAGGCGATACTGCTTTAACGATGGATATGAAGTTAATCCCCATGCAAACAAAACTAGATTTAGCCATTTTACCAATTGGAGATAATTTTACAATGGGAATCGAATCTGCTGTTATTGCTGCTGATTTTGTACAATGCGATAAAATTTTAGGCTACCATTATGATACCTTTGGATATATTGAAATCAATCATCAACAAGCAATTGATAAATTTAAAGAAGGAGGAAAGGAGTTGAATTTGTTGGAAATAGGAGCTAGTTTGGAAATCTAAAATAACAAATCATAAATCCACTGTCATCACGAGGTACGAAGTGATCTGTTAAAATGTAGTATAATTATTAATGAGATTGCCACGACCTATGGTCTCGCAATGACATTAACTAACAACCATCAACTAATACCCATCATCTATTCTCCTTCTTCCACTCTTCCAACAGATCTTCAGACAAGATTCCTGTGCCATCATGTTTCCATCCCGGAGGTTTTAAAAAATATTTTAATTTGTTGACAAAAGATGTTTTTGCTTTAAAAGCATCAGTAAACATATTTCCCCATTCTTGAAAAGCAATTCGGAATATATTGTATGTTTTGATGTTTGTAACCAATCCATACACCACTTTTTCTTCCTCCACTTCTGGTTGAAAAGTTCCAAACATACGATCCCAAATAATTAAGATTCCCGCATGATTTTTATCCAAATACAAAGGATTACTTCCATGATGGACTCTGTGATGAGAAGGCGTATTAAAAATATACTCAAACCATTTTGGCATTTTATGAATGAGTTCGGTATGTATCCAATATTGATAAATCAAACTGACCGACATTTGAAATAAAATCATTATAGGATGAAACCCGATAAAAGCCAACCAAATCCAAAATACAAATCCATAAAATCCACCTGTCCAAGTTTGACGCAATGCGGTGCTTAAATTATATTCTTCTGATGAGTGATGCACCACATGCGATGCCCAGAAAACACGACTTTTATGGCTGATTCTATGAAACCAATAATAGGCAAAATCATCTAAGAAAAAAATCAACAACCAAGACCACCACGCAAACGGAATGGTTGCAATTCTAATATGCTCCCAAGTGTAGGTGAATAAAAACAACACCAATATTTTTGATAATAAACCTATAAAAACATTACCTATAAGCCCAGTAACAATTGAGGTGATGGCGTCTTTAGTTTTGTAAGATTTAGGAGAATGTTTGTTGATAATCAAGCCTTCAATAATTACGGTAATTACAAAAAATGGAATGGCGTAATAGATTAATTTTGGAAGGTCTGGTACTTGCATAGTTTGGGTGATTTATCAGAAATTAAAAGTAAGATAAAAGTTAAAAATAAGCAATTTTATTTTTTCAAGTTATCAATTTGAATGTCTGTTGGAGCGCAGTCGAGAACTTGATGAATTTGGATTTAGGTCTCGACTGCGCTCGACCTGACAAAAGAATAATAATCGCTTAAATATAATATTCAGTTGTATGAGAAATTTCCTTCAACACAAATGAACTTTCCAAGACTCCTATATTTTCAATCTTCGAAAGTTTTGATCTCACAAAATCATGATACAAATCAAGACTCTCAATATTTATTTTTAAAAAGAAATCAATTTTTCCTGCCATGTGATAACACTCTTGTACTTCGTCTAAGGCTTTGATTTGCTTTTCAAACTTATCAATAAAACCTTCGTTATGATATCGCAGAGAAACCATACAAATTGCGGTAACTGGACGTTTGATCAATTTTTTATCTAGTAGTGCAACATACTTTTTTATGTATCCTTTCTTCTCTAATTTTCGGGTACGTTCATAAACAGGAGATGACGATAAGTTGATAATATCAGCAATGTCTTTGGTTCTTTTTTTGGAATCGTTTTGTAAAATTCGTAAGATTTTTAAATCAATTTCATCGAGTGTTTCTGCCATCGGTAGTTAATTTTACTTTTATCAATATTATTTTAACACTGTAAAAGTAAATAAAATGGAGGTATTAAATTATAAAAGATAATATTACTTTATTGTGCAATTATTTTAGATGTTATTTTTGATTATTGAGTGGTGTTCGTAAATTTACACTTTATAAAAGTGTGAAAAATTAATTATGGAAAATATTTTAATCATTGGTGCTCACGGGCAAATTGGTTCGGTTTTAACTCAGGAATTAAAAAAGAAGTTTGGCGATAATCATGTAATTGCTTCCGATTTAAGAGTGAAAGATACCTACCGAGGCTTGTTCGAAATCTTGGATGCAACCAACAAAGATGCCATCGAAAAAATAGTTGTAAAATATAAGATTACACAAATCTATCATTTGGCGGCAATCCTTTCTGCAAAAGGCGAAGAGCAGCCTTTAAGTACCTGGGAAATCAATATGAAAACCATGTTCAATGTTTTTGAAGTTGCAAGATTACACCATGTAGATAAAGTATTTTTTCCGAGTTCTATTGGGGTTTTTGGTGATGCTGCTCCATCAGATGGAACTCCACAATCCACTTTTTTAGACCCATCTACGGTTTACGGAATTAGCAAAGCAGCAGGAGAAAATTGGTCGCAATATTATTTTAAAAGATATGGCTTGGATATTCGTTCGTTGCGCTATCCTGGGATTATCGGATACCAATCTTTACCGGGTGGAGGGACGACAGATTACGCTGTAGATATTTATCATAAGGCGGTGAATGGCGAACATTTTGTTTGCTTTTTGGATGAACATACTGTTTTGCCAATGATTTTTATGGATGATGCAATTCGCGCTACCATTGAGTTGATGGATGCTCCGAAAGAAAATATCAAAACGAGAACTTCGTATAATTTAGCGAGTATGAGTTTTTCTCCTGATGAAATTGCAGCGGCAATTCAGAAGAGTACCCCGAGCTTTAAAATATCTTATGAACCAGATTTTAGACAAGAGATTGCTGCGAGTTGGCCAAAAAGTATTGATGATTCAAGAGCAAGAGAAGATTGGGGTTGGGAACACAAATTTGACATTAAAAAAATGTCRAGAAACATGTTAAATAGTTTACATGCTAAATACGACGAACTATAATAAAAAATATGTTTCTATTATAAATTCATTCTAAAAAAATAGTAGCATACTCCCTCTGAATGCTAAACATGTAACTTTCTTTATTTATCATACAAGACATCTAACTAAAGCGTACATTCCTGAAATAGGTTGACTAAAAATTAAACCTTTAATTATAGTCACTTATGAAAACACCTAACAGTACCTGTCGAAAAACACACTACCAAAAAATAACTTATGAGCATAAATTATTTGTCATTGACCAAATCAAGAACGGTCAAATTTCAGTTAATTATGCATCAAAAAAGTAYGAYATTTCAAGATCTTCRATAMACTATTGGATKAAGAAATACGCTACCTTTGAACAAAACAACAAAGCAGTGAGTAAAGACAAAGARATTAAAAAACTWMRWGAAMMKATARAAGAACTGGAGTTTGTAAAAGACTTTCAGCAAGATATTATTGCAGATATGGAACTCATYACTGGARTYAAYTTATCAAAAAAGTCCTTGCCCAAAACATTAGCCAAAGAAATAGAAAAAAAGAAAGTAAACCGTTCAAAATAAAATGGATTTACCAATGTTTTGGGATTAGTAAACAAGCCTACTACAAAAGGCTTAACTCTTATAAAACAAAAGAATTACAC
>NVSL01000013.1 GCA_002401215.1 Flavobacteriaceae bacterium
CCCTAATACCTCTTGTCTATCAATTGCCAATTTTGATTTGAATGTATATGAAAATCCTATCATCACTCCAATTGTTGAACTCAAACAATGTGATGATGATTTGGATGGTTTTAGTGCTTTTAATTTAGAAGAAGTCAAAGATAAAATTTCGACTAATTATTTGAATGAAACCATTACTTTTTACGAAACATTGGCAGATGCTCAAATTGGTTTTCCAGCAATTACAAACACAACTTCTTATACAAATCAAAATATAAGTATTGATACTGTTTGGGCACGAGTAGAAAACAGCAATGGATGTTACAAAACAGCTGAAGTAAATTTGATAGTGAGTGCTACACAAGTCCCAATCAATTTTCAACGTGATTTTTACAAATGTGATAATGACACCGACGGAATTGTAAGTTTTGATTTTAGTAGTGCCGAAGCGGGTATTTTAGCGTTATTACCTACGGGTCAATTACCAGTATTTTCTTATTATCAAAACTTAGCAGATGCTTTGGCAGAGACAAATGCGATTCCAGATATAAGCGATTATGAAAATACAAACTCACCAAATTACCAAGATATTTATGTTCGGGTTGATAGTGATTTAGACAATAGCTGCTTAGGATTAGGAGCTCATATTTCGTTAACTGTGGAAACGGTTCCTGTAGCAAATACAGTTTTACTTGCTGATGAATGTGACCCAGACGGTGATGGTCTCTTTGAGTTTGATACCTCAACAATTGAAAGTACATTAATTGGTTCACAAACAAATGTAACTGTATTCTATTTTGATGAATTAGGAAGTCCATTACCTAGTCCACTACCAAACCCTTTTCAAACAGGAACACAAATCATTACTGCACGAGTCGAAAACTCTTTGTCTCAAGACCCTAACGGAGCTTGTTTTGACGAAACAACTATTTCTTTTTCTGTTGATGCGGCGGCAGTTGCAAACCCAATTGCTAATCAAATAGAATGCGATGATGACATTGACAATCTATTTCCTTTTGACACTTCTTTAATTGAAAGTACTGTTTTAGGTAGCCAAACAGGAATGATAGTTTCATACACAGATAGTAACGGAAATGTATTGCCGAGTCCGTTACCAAATCCTTATTTAACAGGAAATGAAACCATAACTGTTAGAGTAGAAAACCCATTAAACACCATTTGTTTTGATGAAACTACTTTTGATTTTATTGTAAATGAAAGACCACAATTTGAATTGGATGATGAAGATGTTATTTGTATCAACCAAAGCCCGAGTTTAACCGTTTCTACCTACAACCCTTTGGGTGTTTATTCTTATTCTTGGACAGACGAAAGTGGTACAGAAATTAGTACAGATTCTTTTGCAACTGTTGATGATGGTGGCGTTTATACTGTTATCGCAACATCAGTTGAAGGCTGTGAATCTTTTCCTCAAGAAATCATTATTAATGAATCTGAGTTAGCAACAATAACACATGATATGATTACGATTGTTGATGATTCTGACAATAACACTATAACCATTGATACAACCCAACTTGGTTTTGGTGATTACGAATTTGCATTAGATGATGAATTTGGTTTTTACCAAGACGAAGCCTTTTTTGAAAATGTGCCAGCAGGTATTCATAAAATTTATGTGAGAGATAAAAATAATTGCGGAACCAGTGAGCTAAAAATTTCAGTCATTGGCTATCCAAAGTTCTTTACGCCAAACAACGATGGAGAGAATGACACTTGGCAAATTTTGGGAGTGAATAGTGATTTCTATCCAAATTCAATCATTCATATTTATGACAGGTTTGGAAAAATAGTCGCTAATATTAGCCCAACTTCAAATGGATGGGATGGTTATTACAATGGTAAATCATTACCATCTACAGACTATTGGTTTTCTGTACAACTCATTTCTTCAGATGGTACAGTTACCAACCGGCAAGGTAATTTTAGTTTGGTGAGGAGGTAATCGTCTTTCATAAATACTTTTGTTCCTCAATAAATACGATTTTCCCGTCAAAATTGTACGGGAAAACTGTAGGGTGGTTTGTATTGTTTCTAATACTTTAGTCCATATTTATTTCTATGAAAAAAGCAGCCTTATTTCTTTTACTTTTTTGTATTGCATTTACGGTACAAGCCGAAGCCATCATTACACTAAATGATGGTACCATTGTTTACTTAATTGATGAGAATTGCAATGAGTTAAGCAATTTGCCATCTGGTGCAGAGTGCCAAGAAGGAACTTTGATTATGAAAGGAATGGGAGGCATTAAGAAATGGGTAAGAGATCAATATGCACCACATACCTCACTCTTTAAAATTAAAGAAGGACATATAAAAATAGAGGAAGGAGAAAAAGTGCTTTTCTATAAGCATTGGCTTTTCGGTAAAAAAATAAAAATAGGAATCATTGAATAACATTTTAAAAATGAAACATCTAAAAAAAARKWTTTTGCTAATTGCAATTGTTCTGCTAAACCACAGTTGTGGTGAGATTATTTATGTACCAGACATTTCACAAGACAACGTACAAATCATTGCGCCCACCAATGCGGTAATAATTGAAGCAGGAACTATCAGTTTTAATTGGAACCCTGTAGATGATTCCACAGAATACCAAGTACAAATTGCCACCCCAAATTTTGTACAAGCATCACAAATAGTAGAAGAACAAACTACCACAACCACCTCACTTACTTTCGATTTAGAAGCCAATGAATATGAGTGGAGAGTAAAGGCTATTAATTCTGCCTACGAAACAACCTATACAACCAATCGTTTTACAGTAGAGTGAAAAATAAGAAAAATATATACTTTTTAATTCCTGCGGTATTGCTCATTTGGGGTGTTATTGGGTACAGAATTGTGAAGTCAATCAACCCAACACCACCCGACACCACCCACCGAGTTGCAGTAGTTGATTTTAAACCAAAAGCGATGGTGGTTTCTAAACCCTATACCATTAAAGCAGATTATAGAGATCCTTTTTTAGGAACTATGGCAACCAACAAGAAGAAAATAAAAAGAGTAGTTCRAAAAAAACCAGTGGTGTTTCCACCAGTTCAATATGTTGGTTTTATCGCTCCAATAGGAAAGAAGAAATCACCCGTTTTTATACTCAAAATAAACGGACAACAAGAACTCCTTAAAAAAAGAGAAACAGCTCAAGAGCTGCAATTGTTTTCTGGAAACCAAAAAGAGGTAGTTTTAAAATACAAGGGAGTGAAAAAAACGTTTCCCATTCAAAATTAAAAGGTGATGCAAAAACTCAAAGCAGGTGCCTTACAATATACTATCTTCATTTCTGTGTTGATATTGTTGTTGGTATCCTCTTTTATTTCATTGGCATATTTGCAACAAAAAACCAGAATGAGTGCTTCTTTTTTTCAAGAAACCATACAGCATTGTACTATGGGTTTTGAGTATTTGGCAACCCACCAAACTCCATACAACCAAGAGATAGAAATTAGTTTTAATGATGAGATAGAAAGTAAGGTAACACTTACAAAAAAACACTGGGGTTTGTTTGATATTGTGCATTCAAAAGTTCAAATTAAAAAGGAGGTGTTTGAGAGGATTGCAATGGTTGGTGGACATCAATCAGAAAAAACAGCATTGTACTTAAAAGAGAACAATAAACCATTGGTGTTGGTTGGGAATACTGAAATAAGAGGTGTTTCTATTCTGCCAAAACAAGGTGCCAGAAGAGGTAATATTGCTGGGGACTCTTATTATGGTTCAGAGTTAATTTATGGTGCAATTAAGCAAAGCACCAACCAACTACCAACCCTTACAACTATGCCAACCATCAAAAATTGGATTAAGGGTGGTTTTTTAAATGATGAATTACAACCCTTCGATTTATATGATGGATTGCAATTGAAAAACTCCTTTAACCAACCAACCCTATTTTTTCAAAGTGATGGTGCGATAGATTTACGGTTTGTAGAACTAACAGGAAACATAACTATTCAATCCAACACAAAAATTATGGTTGCAAGTTCATCGAAATTACAAGATGTTATTTTGATTGCACCTGAAATTGAAATAGAAAACAATACTATGGGAAACTTTCAAGCTTTTGCAAGCAACCAACTACTGGTTGGTGAAGGTTGCAACTTAGAATATCCTACAGTACTTTGTTTAATTGAAAGCACTAACAATTCTTTCCCCTTAGAGGAAATGTCTGAAGAACAAAGTGGGGCAACCAACAACAACCAATCAACGAATAACCAAATACACATTGGTTCAAATACTGTTGTAAAAGGTATTGTTTGTTATTTATCAGAAACCACAGAAACCAACTATAAGCCACAAGTTGTTATTGACCAAAATTGCATAGTAGCAGGAGAGGTGTATTGTGATAAAAATTTGGAGCTTAAAGGAACCGTACAAGGAATGGTTACTACAGAGGCATTTATAGCATTGCAATCAGGATCTGTATATATCAATCATATTTATAATGGGAGTATTATTGCATCAGAGTTACCCTTACAATATTGTGGATTGCAATTACAAACCACACAAACCAAGGTCGTAAAATGGTTGTATTGAGGTGGTTTAAAAATAGTATCACAAAAAAGCTAAAAGCTTCCACTTTGGTAGAGACTTTGGTTGCAACAGTTTTAATTGTTTTGATGTTTGGAATAGCCTCTATGACACTCAACAATATTTTTGGAAATGCAATCAAAAATAATACGGATGACATAGATAGACATTTAAACCAGTTGCAATACCAATATTCTCATCAACAAATACAACTACCTTATTTTGATACGTATCAAGATTGGGATATTACAATAGAAAAAACAGCAAGCAACCAAATGGGGTTTGTCTGGTTTAAGGCCATAAATAATAAACATCAAAAAACAATCACTAAAAAAAGATATGCCCTTACTGAATAAAAAAATAAAGAGTTTTACCTTAAGTGAAATGATGGTGGTTTTAGTGATTTCTGCCATTGTTATTTCTTTGGCTATAACGGTATTAAATTTAGTACAACAACAAATTAGAAGTATCAATAGTAATTTTGAAAAAAATACAGAACTCAGACTCTTTGAAAGAGCGTTGCAATATGATTTTAATAGTTCTGATTTATTGTACAATCAAAGAGATAGCCTCTTAATTTGTACCAGATATGATGCAAAAATTACTTATGAGTTTCACAAGGGTTTTATTCTGAGAAACAAGGACACCTTGGATTTTAAAATAATTGCAATCCAACCATTTATAGATGCACAACCAGCTGTAATGGGTACAATTGATGCGCTTTCTTTAACCATTTCAGATGCAACTAAAAACAAAGAATTGTTTTTTTTTAAGCCCAATGCTGCAACTTTTTATATGAATACTAATGGCATTTAAACTCGATTCCATACCAACAGCTCAAAATCAAAAAAAGACAATTGATTTTGACAGCCTTTTAAAAAAGGAAATCACCTTGTTTCAAAAACCTTTTTCCAACAAAAAGAAGGAGGCTTTCTATACTGAGTTAGCTGTACTTTTAAATGCAGGAATTAGTTTAAAGGATACTTTAAGTCTAATAACTCAAGAATTTAAAAATAAAAAAGACACTGTACTTTTCTCTACCATTATTGATGACATTGTTAAAGGAAGTAGTTTTTCTGATGCAATTTCAAATTCCAAAGATTTTACGGAGTATGAATATTACTCCATTAAAATTGGAGAAGAAACGGGAACATTGCAAAAAGTTACCAAAGAATTGGGATTGTTTTTTAAAAGACGGAATGAGCAAAAAAGAAACATCATCAATGCACTAACCTACCCTGTTGTTATTTTGACAACAGCATTGTTGGCGGTGCTTTTTATGCTAAAATTTGTAGTACCCATGTTTGCAGACATCTTTAAACAAAACAATGTGGAGTTGCCGTGGATTACCAAAGTTATAATGAGTTTTTCTGATGGGTTTCAAAAATATTTTGGAGTTTTTATGTTGATTGTTATTGCATTACTAATCTTTAAAAAAGCAATTACTAAAAAAGAGTGGTATCAAAAGTTTTCGAGCAGTTTTGTTTTGAAAATTCCATTTGTGGGTGAATTGGTTCGCAAAATGTATATGGCACAATTCACCCAAGCAACAGCACTTTTAACAAGTGCTAAAGTACCGATGCTCAATAGTATTCAACTCACCTATAATATGATTCCATTCTATCCATTAAAAGAGGGGTTGRAGCAAGTTGAAAAACAAATCTTAGCTGGTARAWSTTTGAGCGAAAGTTTAAAATTGCAATCCATTTTTGATGCTAAGATGGTGTCACTTATCAAAGTAGCTGATGAAACCAACCAAAACGAGTTTATTTTTCAGAGGTTGACAGAACAATACAATGATGAGATTCAGCACAAATCTAAAATGTTAAGTACGATTATTGAACCTTTAATTATTATAGTTCTTGGAGCGATTGTAGGAGTTATTTTAATTGCAATGTATTTACCAATGTTTAAACTGAGTACTGTGATGGGATAGTATAAATTTTGTAATATTTAAATAGTACAAAAAGATTTTTTAAACTCTATAATAATAGAATATTAAACTTGATATCCTCACGGAAAACCGTGAAGTAAAAATCACGGTTTCTGGGTATAGGACTTTCGTCTTTTATTCCCCATTTTTGTGCTTGAATTTTATCCTACTAAAATTGTCAATTCACAAGAAAAAAGAAGTCTTAAAACATTTCTTTTTTTGTAATGTTTAATTTTTTTTAGTATAAATTCAGTTGATTGTCCCCACAAACATATTGAAATTTCCGAATAACCTTGAAGAGCTATTTATAGTATCTCTTTTAGCTGTTCTGTTACTACAATCTTTCATCTTATTGAGGAGACGCATTGCCTTCAATAAAAAAAGCATCATTTTTAAAGAGAGTCAAAAAAAATCAGATAAAGAGATTTACGAACTCCATAAAACCAAATACCTTTGGACAGAGAATGGAAAACTAGAAGAACAAACTAGAATTTCCGAAGAACTACACGATGGCGTTGTTTCAAAAATTTACGGTATTCGGTTGCAGTTAGAATATCAAAAATTGCAAGATGAAAACAAGGAGGTATCTATTGATTATATCACTCAAGAGCTCCATTCCTTAGAAAAAGAAATTCGATCTATCACACATACTCTAAGTAGTACTTTGACCACTTCCAATACTACATTATTATCTTTAATAGATGATTTGATAAAGAAAAGAGCTGCATCCTCTGGTTTTAAATATCAAATTAACAATGACTCCGATATTGATTGGACAACTATCAAAGAAGATATTAAAATCAATTGTTATCGCATCATCCAGGAATCCATCCAAAACATTGTCAAACATTCTGATGCAGCTTTTGTAAGTCTCGAATTTGCCAATAATAATGGCTATTTGAAAATTCACATAAAAGATAATGGCGTTGGATTTAATTTAGACAATCAAAAAAATGGAATTGGATTAGAAAATATTAAATCAAGAACAGAACGAATGGGTGGTAAATGTATCATCAATTCTAGTATTAACCTCGGTACTTCTATTCATATTGAAGTGCCATTATTAACTAACTAACAATGAAAAAAGAACTTTGTGTATTAATTGTAGATGACGAACCAATGATTTTAGATGCCTATAAAAAGGCTTTTAATCTTATTAAATCAAAAGAATTTAAATTTGTCATCCATTTGGCTAAAAATTGTGAAACTGCTCATAGTAAAATAATAGATGCTTCTTTAAACAGAAATTATGACCTCATTTTGTTAGATATTAGCTTACCACCTTCTTTAGATGAAAATATATTATGTGGAGAAGACTTGGGTGTAAAAATTAAAGAGTTAATGCCCAATTGCAAAACAATAATTTCAACCTCTTATTCAGATGCATATCGCTTACACGGAATTTTAAATAGTGTTAATCCTGATGGTTTATTGGTAAAATCTGATGTGACTTTATTGGAAGTTGTAAATGCAATTAAAAAAGTAATGCATAAACCACCATACTATAGTCAAACAATTTTGGATTTACTTCGCAAACAAATATCAGCGGATTACGCTTTGGACAAAACTGATAGGCAACTATTATATGAGTTATCTATTGGTACAAAAATGAAAGAGCTCCCTTCAATATTACCGATGTCTTTAACAACAATTGAAAAAAGAAAACACTTCTTTAAAGAAATATTTAATGTTCAAAAGAAAAGTGATAGAGATTTAGTTTTAGTGGCAAAGGAGAAAGGGTTTATTTAATAATAAACAACATTTCCTGTTTCAACATCGTAATAGGGCATTTTCCCAGAGGCATGTTTTCCAATATTATGTATTGGTAAATACCTCCCTTTCATAAAGCTTTTCAATTCTTGCAAATCTTTTTTCGTGGCGGGTTTGTTTTCAGTAGGGGTAAATAGACTTTTTACCACCTCAACAGAAGCTACGCCCAATGCTGAACTCCCAATACTTGCCAAATTAATTGAATCTGGCTTTTGAATAACTTTCACCTCCTTCTTTTTTTTCTTCTTCTYTGTTATTTTTTCTGGAAGCTGTGTTGCTAATTTCAATGCTTTATTTTTCAAATACCAATATCTTGATCGACATGAGTTATTGCAATACTTCTGATGTCCAACACGATTTGGGATATATTCATCGTTACAATGAAGACAATTTTCTGTTTTTTTCATAATTAAGCGTAAATTAAACGTTTAATTTACGCTTAATTATTTATTTTTCCAAATTATTGTATTCCAAAAACCCTCTTTAACAAATATTCTTCTATTTCCTGTGGCGTTGGTTTTGGTATTGATTGGTTCTTTTTTATTGTTACGTCTTCAATTTTAGTTGATACAACATCGCTACTACCCGATGTATTAGATCGGAATTTCCTAAATGTAAATGAGTCTCTTTTATTTTTATTTACATCAATTTTATCTACACTATCCTTTTTAATAAGGTCTGGAAAATACTTTTTTATAGTGGTTTTTACATCAAAATTCCCTATTGGAAGAGTGTCTCTTTTTGGATAAAAATGTTTGATTAACTTTTCAAAATGTTTTTTGTAGGCTTGGTATTGCATTCTAAATAATCCAAGTTGTTCATTACGCAGTTTTAAGTTAGTGTTGGTTTCTAAATCCTCATAAAACCAATTGGTGATATAAAAACAAAACTCTGCTTGTTCAAAGTAATTATCAAATACAAAGCTAAATTCTTGCTCTTCTAGTTTCTTTTTCTTTTTTAACAAGAGGTACATACTATCTTCTAGCATTGAAGACTTCATTAGTGCTTTACCAATAGCATCTTTTTTGTATTTAATTGGACCTTGCATTTTATCCATTATAAATACCCTATTAAAAAGATCCTTGGTATCTATATTTTCTAATTTTGTGGAGAACTCCTTTGTTAGCTCATTTTCTGGAATGTAAAACAAAAGTTCATTAAAAAGATTACCAACCAAAACACTATTAAATTTTTCTAATGATTTCCCTCTCATACTATTTCTATAACATTTCTGAATAATCTTCTGGTAATTCTGCATCTATATCTCTCAAGTATTTCTCAAGTGCAGACATCGTGGTATGACCTGTAATCAACATCAATTTGCTCTTTGTCTCAAATGGTGATGATTTTTCTCTCAGAGCTCTATATAATTTTGTGATATAGGTATGTCTAAAACTATACAAACCATAGTCAGTTCCTAAATTAAAATTATCTTTTACTACCTTCTTAAACCGTTTAGAAAAATAGTCCCTTCTATTGTCTATTGCCGTATCCCATTTTGCACCTAATTCATTTGGGGTAAACAAAACAGATTCTTTTTTTAGTTCTCCAAGTTCTAACAAATCATTCCATAAAATCTTTGGAATCATCTTTGTTTTTAAGAGTCCATTTTTTGCTTTGAATTGAATGGTTTTATCCGTTAAGTTAATGTCTTTAACTTTTAATCGACAAACTTCGATAGGACGCATAAATCCATAGGAGATAAATTTGATGTACAGTAGTAAAATCGGATCTTTCGTTTCCAAAAACTCAAATATAGCTACTTGTTCTTTTTGGGTATATGTTTTATGTTTTTGAGGTATTGATTTTAAAACGGGTATTTTTTTTATGAAATTCGCTGCAATAATATCATTGTCCTCTAGTACTTGTAAAATACTACTTAACTCTGTTCTATAATTATTTCTATTCCGAGCACTTGTTTTTGTTAAAACAGTATTCAAAAATTCCGTAACATTCTTTTTGTCGATTTGATGAATACATGTTAATGTTGGATGTTTTTTATAAAACCATTTTAAAAAATTATCAATCTTGTTCTTATAATCTCTAATGGTTCTTTCTGAAACTATCTTTTCTTTTAATTGCAATCCGAAATCAAAAGCTTCTTGCAGTGGCATCGAAGTTTCTTCTTTCTTTTGAATTGGTGCTGGAGTTAACCCAGTTCCTTTAGACGTTAGTTTTTGATGAAGTTCTCTATTATCAACAAAAGGATTATAACCTTGTTTTAATAATTTAAGAAGTGTTTCTCTGTACATAAGCAATACAGACATTCTCTCTTCTTTAGTTTTATACTTATTTGCAACCCCATAAATTGGTGTGGCTAATTTCAATCTTCCAGTTTCTTCATTTCGATAATAAAAGTAAACATACCACCGTTTGGACAAGTCACCTTTGCCAGAGTATATTTTAGGATTTGAGAATAGAGGTTTTTGAGTCAAACTATATGCAGAATCATATGCAATTCTATATTCAAAGGTAATCAATTCATTTAATGTAGACATAAAAAAAACGGTTTAGATAAGACTAAACCGCTGTTTTTACTGATATTTTACCTTCGTAGCGGGAACTGGACTCGAACCAGTGACCTTCGGGTTATGAGCCCGACGAGCTACCTACTGCTCTATCCCGCGATTTGGACTGCAAAGATACAACGAACTATTGAATGCACAAAGCAATTACAAATAAAAAATAATGCGATTTTTAACCAAACTTTTGACCGTTGATTTCTATAAATGTACCTTTGCATCTTAATCATTTGTAAATGACTCATAAAGCAGGTTTTGTAAATATTATCGGAAATCCAAATGTTGGAAAATCAACATTAATGAACGCCCTTGTTGGCGAAAGATTATCAATTATCACCTCTAAAGCGCAGACTACACGTCACCGTATTTTAGGAATTGTAAATGGTGACGATTTTCAAATCCTATTTTCTGATACTCCAGGAATCATAAAACCCGCATATCAATTACAAGAGTCTATGATGGATTTTGTGAAGTCCGCTTTTGATGATGCTGATATTCTGATTTATATGGTGGAGATGGGTGAAAAAGAATTGAAAGACGAACAGTTTTTTAAGAAGATAACCTCAGCAAAAATTCCTGTTTTATTGTTGATCAATAAAATTGACAAAGCGACTCAAGATGATGTTGAAGAAAAATTAGCTTACTGGCAAGAAAAAGTTCCGAATGCAAATGTGTTTCTGATTTCGGCTTTAGAAAAATTTAATATCGAAGGCGTTTTTAATGCAATTCTTGACAACTTACCCGAGTCGCCTGCATTCTATCCAAAAGATCAATTGACAGATAAACCCGAACGCTTTTTTGTAAATGAAGCTATCCGCGAGAAAATTTTAATGCACTATAAAAAGGAAATTCCGTATGCAGTAGAAATTGAAACGGAAGAATTTTTTGAAGATGAAAAAATCATCAAGATTCGATCAATTATTATGGTAGAACGTCAAACGCAAAAAGGAATTATTATCGGGCATAAAGGATCTGCTTTAAAACGTGTTGGCACCGAAGCCAGAAAAGATTTACAAAAATTCTTTCAAAAGAAAATTCATTTGGAGTTGTATGTAAAAGTCAATAAAGATTGGAGAAATAATAAAAATCAATTGAAGAGATTTGGTTATAAAGACTAGATACTAATTTCACGAATTAGCATAAATAAAAAATACGGGGGAGATTTCTGAATTGTTATTTTCCTTATTTGACATTTGTTTTTTGTGATTTTTTATTTGTTATTTCTCGCCAATGTTTTCATCATAAAACAATGCAACTCTTCCATTTGTTGTTTTCCTTGTCGCCTCCCCCATCGTCCAAAAAAGTAGAGTATCACCCAAATAATTGGCAATATAATCACCATAATTGTTGGGAATAATAAGCTAGAATCAAAAGTCCATCTCACATAAAGTAAGGTCAAAAATATCAGAAAAGTAATTCCGATTGCAAAATGTAAAAACATAAAAAGCGTCCAGACTTGAGGCTTTGGACCAAATAGACCTTTAACAATGCTTTTGGTGCTTTCGCCCTTAACAATTTCGACATTTAATTGTGGCGACCAAAAATGATCCTCATCAAAAGGCACATCAATTACAATATGTCCATCCACAATTTTACTGCAATATTTACATTCGCCACTATTTAAATTGTTCTTAAAACGATTCATCAAATCATCCTCACTCTCCTCTAAATCAATCTTAAAACGAGGTCTTAAAAACACCTCACTATTTTTTTCTTCGTTCATAAAAAACACCTGTTCATTTATAATGGATGGCAATATCTAAGATTGTAACTTAAGTAGCAAGCTTTTGTAGAAATCTTTATTACTTTTGCCGAAATTTAATTTTGACATGGGATTTTTAGATCTGTTTAAAAGAAAGAGTGTTATGAATGATACGATACAAGAATATTTAAAAAATGGCGCGGTTGTAATTGATGTTAGAACTGTGGGCGAGTTTAGTATGGGCAATGTTGAAGGATCCTTAAATATTGTATTAGATACGATTCCGACGCGAGTAGAAGAGCTTAAGAACTTAGGAAATCAAATAATTGCGGTTTGCAGATCTGGTGCTAGAAGCGGTACTGCTGCTGATTTTTTATGTGACCAAGGGTTGGATGTTATCAATGGTGGGCCTTGGCAAAATGTGGCGCAGTTTGTAAAATAATTAGTATAAGATATAATTATGAGAGGAGTATTAGCTCCTCTTTTTTTGTTTCTATATTTTAGATTAAGTTATGCTTTCTGCCTTTTATAACTGCTTCCATTTTGTTGTGGACTTGCAGTTTTTTGTAAATATTCTCGATGTGTTTTCTTACGGTTCCGGATGAAATAAATAGGTTTTCAGAAATAACATTGTAGTTTAATCCTTTGCTTAATTGCTCTAAAATTTCTGTTTCTCTTTTGGTGAGTTCTACTTTTTCTTGATCATTTTTATTTTTAAACTGACTTGGGTTTCGTAATAGATTTAAAGTTTTTAAAGCAATGCTTGGCGACATTGGAGCACCACCATTCATAACTTCTAAAATGCATTTGTGTAGATTTTCTGGATCAATCTCTTTGAGTAAATAGCCATTTGCACCTGCTTTTATTGAATTAAATATATACTCATCATCATCATGAACGGTTAACATAATTACTTTAATTTGAGGGTGTTTTCTTTTGACAATTTCCGTAGCTTTAATGCCATCCATTTCTGGCATTTGTATGTCCATTAAAATGACATCGATATTGTGATTTTCTTCTAATTTACCAATAAGTGCTGCTCCGTTTGATGCGCGGTATTTAAAATTTAAATCATCAAAGAATGATAGTTTTTCTATAATAGCTTTGGCTAAAAAACTGTTATCTTCGGCAAGTGCAATTTTTAAATTCATAGGAATTTATTTTGTTATTAGTCAAAAATATAAATTAAAATAGACCTAAACAATACGGCAATCTACGTATTTTTTAGTGTTAAGTTTATTGAGGTACCTTCATTCGGTTTTGAATTTATTTTAAAAGCACCTTCAATTTCTTCCATCCGTCTTTGCATATTTTCTAAGCCATTTCCCATTTCAATAGTTGTAATGTCAAAGCCTTTTCCATTATCAGTAATTAAAATTTCGAGCTGCTGATTTTTTTCGAGAATCTCAATTTTAACTTTTGATGCTTCAGAATATTTAATAGCATTATTCAGCGCTTCTTGTAAGACTCTAAAAAGTGTAATTCCGGTAACGGATGAAAAGACTACTTTAGAATCTACCTTACTTTCAAAACTAAACTGAATAGATTCTTTTGCAATTTTTGCTTTTTCGATGAGTGCCAAAATACGGGTATGAAAATCATCAAACGGAATCTCATTTTTGTTCATCGCCCAAATGGTATCTCGCAATTGCGAAATAGTATTTGCAGCAAAATTATTGATGTTAGTTAGTTTCGATTTTAGCTTTTCATCTGATGATTTTGTGAGGAATTTTAAATTATCAATAGACGAAATAATAAAAGTTAATTGCGAGCCGATATTATCATGTAAATCGCGCGATATTCTTAAACGTTGATTTTGTAGTTTGTTTTCGGTTTTAGTTTTTGCCAACTCATCTTTTAGAGCTAATTGCTCTCTTAATTGCTTGCGTTTATTTTGTTGATATTTATAATTTCCGAAGAAAAATAAGCTCACAATTAAAACTCCGGCAGCCAATAAAAGAGCATACAAATTTTTGGTTTGCAACTCTAACTCTTGTTTTAATAATTCTTCTTTTTGTAAAGATATTTCCTTCTCTCGCTCAACCGTATTGTATTTTTCCTGTATCTCTGCAACCTCTTTTGTAATACGCTCATTGAGCAATAAATCTTGGGTTTGCATATAGAGTGATTGGTATTTTATTACACTATCAGGCTCTTTTTTAAGAGCGAATAAGGTAACAAAAGAGGAATATGCATTTAGTGTTAACTTGTCTATTTTTGAATTTTTAGAAATTCCTAGCCCTTGTCGCAGTTGTTTTTCAACAGGCTTTATATTGCCTATTTCTAAATTTAAAAGGGCAATATTTAAAATTCCGCTAGCAATTCCACGATTGTCATTTAAACTCCTTTTTATATCCAAGGACTTATTAAAATATAGTAAAGCTTCTTTAAATTTTTTCTGATTTTTTAAAACAGATCCATAATTATTATAAGCTGCCGCAAGTTCATTATCAAAATTATTTTTTTTAGAAATGTCAATCGCTTTTATATAGTAATTCAAACTTTGAATAGTAYCGTTTAAAAATAAATAAGAATTACCAATATTACTATACGTTCTGGACAAGCCACGATAGTCGGACATTTGTTCTTGAGCTTTTTCGATTTTTTTGTTAGACTCTAATGCTTTGCTATACTGTTTTAGGTCGTTATAAATGCTGGCAATATTACTTTGAATAAGATTTGCGTATTTAAGATGATTTTTATTTTTATAAATTGTTAACGCTTTATTATCAAAATATAAAGCAGAATCTAAAACAGACATTCTTTGATAAGCGATTCCGAGTTTGTTGTATAAACTCGCAATCCCTAAGGTATCCTTTTGCGACTTTCTGATAGGCAGCGCTTTTTTATAAAGGGCAATAGATTTTTCGTATTCCGCCAATTTATAATGTAAAATTCCGATGTCATTATAGGCTTGTGCCTCTCCTTGCAAGTTGTTTGTTTCTTTTGATAAATCCAAAGCAAGATTGCCAAAATAGAAAGCGGAGTCTGTTGATACGCTTCCGTAATACCAACACAAATCTCCGTACGATTTTATTTTTAATGAATCAGAAATTTCTGTTTTTACCAACGATCTTAATTCATTTATTTTTTGCTGTTTTGCTGATTGCGAAGTAATTTGAAGTGAAATAAATAGGATTGAAACAAGAAAGAAGTTTTTCATCAAAAAAAAGTTTTGTCTAAGTTACTAAAAAAACCAAGGCTTACAAATTTGCAAGTCTTGGTCACACAGGGCAGAATCATACTTTTAAATTTAATATTTTCAACAAGTAGTCTTCATTCCATCCGGCTTCAAGCCTTTTGCTTTTCATAGATGATTTTTTTGAAGATTCATTCTTCAATAGATTTAGTGCTATCTTAAGTAAAATCGAATAATTTTGTGCAGCGTTACCTGCTCTTTTTCTAGAGRYATCTTCAGAAAAAGCAAATCGAACCATTTGCTCCCAAGTTTACTCATTCTTTTCTATTTTCTTTAGTATTCGTGATTACTTCGTAGTTCTGCCCCAGAAWTCACTGCGATTATACCGATAAGNAAGAATGTCTATTAAGTTGTGAAGCTGGTTTATATGGCTTCTGTGATCTTCTATTTGCCMAAAAATGCTCTTTAAGTTATCTGATGAATTCATTAAGTTAAATTATTGACTATCAGTATAATATACAAATAATTAATAACTTAAACAATTAATAATCAAATAGATAATAGGTTTTTAATTGTAAAAAAGTATGATTCTGCCCTGTTTAAGTAATATGCGCGCATAACAAAATAGATTTTAATTTGTTATATTTGTGGATTGCAACTAGGGTGGGTTGCAGTTTGTTAGCTTAGTCCACCTCTATTTTTAGTGAGAAAATAATTTTAGTATTCAGTTTTATGGCAAAATTTGGGGAATTAATAAGTTCGGACATTCCTGTTTTAATCGATTTTTATATGGATTTAACAGAAGCAACCGATGATTTACATTCAATGTTACGAAATGTTGCAGCTGCTTTAGGCGATAAAGCAAAAGTCATTAAAATAGATGTTGAGAAAAATGAAACTTTGGCGAACGCCTTACGTATCAAAGCGAATCCAACATTTATTATTTATAAATCTGGCGAGATGAAATGGCGCCAAACAGGTGAGCAAGATGCCAATACCTTAATTAATTTGGTAGAGCAATATTGCTAAACGTGTATCCTTTTTTGCTAAAGTATTCCAACATTTTTGGCAATACATATTTCAAATGTTTTTCGGCTTTTACGCTATCGTGAAAAACGATGACACTTCCGTTTTGAGTGTTTTTTAAAACATTGTCCAAACATTTTTTTGAGCTGATTGATTGATCAAAATCGGCACTCAATACATCCCACATAATAATTTTATACCCTTTTTTGATGAGCTGTTTTGCTTGTGATGATTTTGTTTTTCCGTATGGAGGACGGAAGAGGTTGGTTGTTGGTTTGTGGTTGATAGGTGATGGTTGATGGTTGATGGTTGTTTGGGATTGTTGACCGATGGCTGAAGACTGATTACTGATGACTGCTGATTCGAGGTTGGAATTTGTTTTTTGTTTTTTGGAATTTATTGATAGTTGATGGTTGATGGTTGTTTGGGATTGTTGACCGATGGCTGAAGACTGATGACTGCGGACTGCTAACTGAAGACTCTCTTCTGCTTTTAATACATTCTCAATGTAAGTATCATTTTCAGTTTCCCATCCATTTAAATGATTATGGGTATGGTTCCCTATTGAATGACCATCAGCTATTATTTGATTAAAAATTTTAGGATGATTTTCTACATTTTTACCAATACAAAAAAAAGTTGCTTTGGCATTGAATTGCTTTAAAGTATCTAAAGTCCACTTGGTGATTTTTGGAGTTGGACCATCATCAAACGTAAGGTAAATTGTTTTTTGTTTGGATAAATCCATAGAAAATCTCCAAACATAATTCTTGAAAAATCGTTGAATCATCTTTGGAGTTTTAATAAAATAGAAGCTCATTTTAGTCTTCTAATAAATTGCTGTACAATTCTAAATTAGCAACATATCTATCTCTAATTTCATTGCCATATTCTTCGCTGTCATAGCGCATTGTAGTTTTTACAAGATAGTCGAATAAGTAAAGGTTGCTTTCAATTTCGTCAAAAACAGCCTCTAATTGCCCACCTTCAAACTGACTGTAATACACCAAACTTTGCTCAAATTTTTCCATCAAATCTGATGCAACTTTTCTAGCTTTTTCTGGTTTGTTGATTCGGTAATACGCATCGGGATATCCCAACACCATTCCGTAATGTAAGAAACCATCCACTGGCATTTTGTCCATCGCCAAATCTAAAATTTCTTCAGCTTTTTCAATTTCCCCTATTGCGATAAACTCGTCAACCAAACGCATCATATTGTTCCGGAAAGAGACCATATTTTTTCTGGTTTCAGGATCGATATAAATTTTACCATCGTTGATGTTTTTCCAATCTAGAGATGTCCAATAGTTGTAGTTCATTTCTAAATCCATACGCCCCATATCAAACAAACTCTTGTCTTTATTTGGAGTCAAAATTGGAACAAATTTATAGGCAACTCCATCTAATTGCAAGTAGTCTTTTAGCCAAATATATTCCTCAGCTGCAGATGCACCACCTGTAAAATAGATAGGATGTTTCCAATCATTATTTGCTAAAATATCTAACATTAAAATTCTGTTTTTTGTCAACCCTTGAGCGTCAACAGTAATATCAATATAAGGTACAATTAAATCAGCATCTTGTGGTTTTACCAATCCACTTGCTAAAACTGCTTGCTTGTCAACCGTAATTCTAATCAGATTTGTTGGATATGTTTTTTCCTTTTTATCATTGATAGTCTCTACAAAAGTAACATCATTCTTACTCTGAATCCAACGCATAAAATAATCGATATCGATGATACTATCTTTAAATTGTGGCAACGGATAATGATATGCAATATCTAAAGTTCCGTATTTATATTCGCTGTGTTCTAGTTGCGACGGAATCGGAGGCGCATCATAAGTAGCGCGTTTCATTTGGTCGATATACCAATCTGTAGCAAATAAACTTGTGTTGATTAGCTTGATATCGGTACGGTAATTCTCTACCTCTTGCATGTACCAAAGCGGGAAAGTATCGTTATCGCCAATGGTAAACATGATGGCATTTGGGTCACAAGAATCTAAATAAGCCTTCGCATTTAAGTGCGATGTGTAGCGGTTTGAACGGTCGTGGTCATCCCAATTTTGAAAGCCCATAATTGTTGGGACTAATAATAATCCTGCTGCTGAAATTCCGATGGCTGCTATTTTTTTAGGAGCAAATTCTTTTGCAAAATCGTAAATAGCAAGGACTCCAAATCCTATCCAAATTGCAAAAATATAGAAAGAGCCTACCACTGCATAATCGCGTTCTCTCGGTTCAAAAGGTTTTGGGTTGGTATAGAAAATAATTGCCAATCCTGTAAAAACAAAGAATAATAATAAGGTATAAAAATTCTTGTTGTCTTTTTTAAGGTGGAAAATTAGTCCGATAATTCCGAAAATAAGAGGAAAGAAATAATAAGTATTTCTGCCTTTATTATTTTTGATGTCATCAGGTAAATTTGATTGTGGGCCTAAAAAGAGTTCGTCAATAAATGTGATGCCACTCAGCCAATTTCCGTTATGGATATCGAGATTTCCTTGTATATCATTTTGACGTCCAACAAAATTCCACAGAAAATAACGCCCGTACATATAACCGAATTGATAGTCGATCATGAATCTAAGATTCTCGCCCATTGTTGGTCTTCGCTTACTGCTTTGTGGGATTCCTGCAATTGCTTTGTATTGTTTGTCAGATGCTGGATTTACCATCCGAGGGATAATTCCCTTATGACGATCGCTATAATCTGGCAAAACATTGGTGTAATCATTTACGATGATATACTTTTTAGAAGCAGCATCTTTTTCATATTTCGGCTTATCGTCTCTAAATTTTGGATTGCCGTTGATATCTTTTTTCTGTTCTCTTTTGTAAAGGAAAGAGTAGTACTTGTCGTAAAAGACATTGGCATCGCCATATTGTTCACGATTGTAATATGCTAATAATTCACGCGCACTCGAAGGATTGTTTTCGTTGATCGTTGTATCGGCATTTGCTCTAATTGGCAACATCAACCAAGACGAAAAACCAATCATCACAAAAATAATTGAGAGCAATAATGTGTTTGCTTTAACATGATTTTTTTTGCGAGTATATTTTAATCCGAAGAAGAAAGCAGCAATCAAAATGACTCCTGCAATGATGCTTCCAGAATTAAATGGTAAGCCAATTGTATTAATAAAAAACAATTCTAAAGCACTAAAATATTTTAAGGTAAAAGGGAATAAAAACTTAAACACAAAAAGCAATACTGCAATAGATACAACATTTGCTATGATAAAATTCTTGGTTGTTAAATGCTGATAATTCTTAAAGAAATAGATAAATACAATCGACGGAATCACCAATAAAGAAAGGATGTGAACTCCGAATGAAAGTCCCACAACAAAGCTGATTAAGAGCAGCCATTTATCGCCATGAGGTTTGTGCATTTCAGCTTCCCAACGTAGGGCTAACCAAAATAACAGTGCCATTAAAAAAGAGGACATTGCATACACTTCGCCCTCAACAGCGCTAAACCAAAAGCTGTCAGAAAAGGTGTAAGCTAATGCACCGACCAATCCACTGCCAAAAATTGCATAGCTATTGCTGGTAGAAATTTTTTCAGAAGAAGTGACTACTTTCTTCGCCAAATTTGTAATTGTCCAAAACAAAAACAAGATGGTAAAAGCGCTTGCCAAGGCTGACATAAAATTGACCATGTAGGCAACCTGAGTAACGTCAGAAGTGAACATCGCAAAAAATGCACCTAACATTTGAAAGAGTGGCGCCCCAGGAGGATGCCCAATTTCTAGTTTAACTGCGGTAGAAATATACTCGCCGCAATCCCAATAACTCACAGTTGGTTCTAGGGTTAGGGTGTAGGTAATTAATGCAATTACAAAAGCCGACCATCCGAGAATGGTGTTTAATTTTGCATATTTTTTTGAAGTCATAGAAAGGTTTTTGTCGAGGCGAATTTACTAAAAATAAGTCACGGAATAAAACGGAAGAATCATTTAGAAAGTATGGTAGAAATGTTAAAAATTCGCTAATAAGAAAAAAGTTAAAAAATGTTTGTTGAATTATAAAAATGGAGTAAATTTGCACCCGCCTACGGAGATTAAATTTTCTAATGGCAGGTAATTGTCCCATGGTGTAATTGGTAACACACCGGTTTTTGGTACCGACATTCAAGGTTCGAGTCCTTGTGGGACAACTTAAAAGGCTGATAATTAATTATCAGCCTTTTTTATTTTTTGTGAGATTTTTTGTGTTGGTAATTGTGGATCAAGTCAGCTCAATACAAAAACGGATCAAGTCCAAAACTTGTGGGATTTTATGAATTATTTTCAGATTAATTGAAGTTAAAAAGTAGTAGCATAGCCTCAGTTGCGGTAGTGATTTTATAAAAAGTAAGCTGAAAAGAAACGATTTATTACGACATTATGTATTTAATTTGGTATAATATGTAGAAAAATATTTTTTCCGCGGATGGGAAAATCTTGAACTGTGGTCTCTGGAAAGAATGCTTTAGATTGAAGTTTAGCCTTATCAAACTCAGTAGTAACGTCGTTTAATTCGGTAAAGTAAAAATGAAGGTCTTGATTTCTAAACTTGTGTTTGGTTAAATCAAAATAAGTGACAAGAATTTTCGGAAGTAATAAATTGGCTATAGATAATTAAAGATGCTGAGGACATAAGATTTTTCTCACATAGCTCTGATATTTTTTAATACTCCATAACTTTTTGTCTTGAGCCCATATGAGTTTATTCGTTATGTTTCTAAAATACTACCTCTCAAACTGATAGAAATATTATATATTTACAGATTATTATAAATCCTTAAAAAATGTTCCCATGAAAAAAATAGTATTTATTCTTTTTTTAGGTTTTAATTTTACTATGATATATGCTCAAGATTTATTTGTGTCAACGGGCAGTTATATTTATGTGAAAGATGAAGTTGTTTTTGTAAATGACGATATCCAATTAGATTTTGATTCAAATATTTATTTAAGAAAAGGTGCACAATTACTACAAAACACAAATACATCTATTGCAAAGAATAGCGATGAAGGTGAATTGTCTGTATATCAAGTACCAACAACAAATATATTTGGGTATAACTATTGGGCCTCACCAGTAGGAGTTGGAATAGGAAATACAGGTAAAGGAGATGTGCCATTTGACTACACAAACATGCACAAACCAGCTAGTATTGCTGATAATGAAATAAGCTCACCTCAATATGGTGCCACTACTGCTTATGATGCTACAGCATCTGCTATTGCAACTTATTGGTTGTGGAGTGGTATAAATGTTAACCATTATAACGACTGGGTTCATGTAGCTCAAAATACAAATGCAGTTCCTGCGGGTCAAGGCTTTACCATGAAAGGAAGGCTGGGTCTTGGAATAGTACTAAAAGATGAACAAATTGACTTTAGAGGTCGCCCTAATACTGGCGAATTTAAGGTTGAATGTAAGTGGGTTACAGCAGATGGTATAAGCCAAGATTGGCAAAGTACAACAGCTGCAGGGGGTTTGCCTTCTGGTAATGGATTGTATGTGGCGTCTTTAATAGGTAATCCATACCCTTCTACAATGGATTTGAAATTATTATTTGTTGATGCTACAGGTGCAATAAATAGAAATACATTTTTAGACGGAAAAATTTATTTTTGGCAAGAAGGAAATTCTGCTTCTCATTTATTAGTTCAGTACGAAGGAGGATATTCTACTTGGGTGCCTGGAGATCTTGCCGATATGAGTGATCATGGAACTTTTGCAGCTGCTACATTCAAAAAATATGATGGGAATGGTGGTGTTGTTGATCCTAATACTGGTAATTCAGGAACAAACTATCCATCTTCTTTTAATAGAAGGTATGCAGCAATAGCACAAGGTTTTTTTGTAAGGACAGAAGATGCATTAAATGCAGCAACAGTTAGTGTAGGTGGAGATGTTACTATTGATAATTCTATGCGCGTTTATATACCTATTAATCAACCTACTGCAGTAGATGTTTTCGAAAGGTCTGCAAGTACAGAAGAAGCTCAAGAATATAGAGCAATGTCCCATAATGGTGTAGATTATAATAATGTTTTAAACAACCCCACTATTATACCAGAAATAACAATTGCATCAGATATTAATGACTCTTTTTATAGAATCAGTAAAATCGCTTTCAGAGAAGGTGTAGATGTAAATTCATATACAAAGTATGTAGATGCAACAACATCTGGCGGTTTTACAACGGACACGTATTTTGCTATTGAAAACCTTAATTTATTGATAAAGTCATTAGAATACAGTGAAGATGTACGCGTTCCTTTTGGAATTATTGCAGGTAAGGAAACAAATAATGTTTTTGATATTAAAGTTTCGGATTTGTCAAATGTTGCCGCTAGTGTAAATATTTATATGTATGATAAAATTACAAGTATCTATACTGATATTAAAAAHGGAAGTTTTTCAATAACATTAGACAAAGGAGTGTWKAWKSWWCRYWTYGWWMTMWSTTTTAATAACCAAGCATTATTAAGTATTGATGATGATTTTGCAAGTCAATTACAATTATTTCAAAATAACGGACAGTCAGAAATTACCATCTTAAACCCAAACTCTTTGGACATTAAAGACTTTAAATTATATGATATTAATGGTCGTTTAATCTTAAGCAAGTCAAAATTAGAGTTGAAAAACAAATATACTTTCAACACAAGCAATCTTAGTTCTGGAGTTTACATTGCCAATATAAAATTAGCAGAATCGGATGCATTGATTTCCAAAAAAGTATTGATTAACAACAACTAAAAGTTTCAATCAACAAACAACAAAGGCTTCATTTAATACATGAAGCCTTTGTTGTTTAACTCATCACCTCATCACCTCAGCACAAATAAACTCATCTTGCAAAAGAAGAATTCTGTGCTAATATAGTTGAGTTATTTTTTTAACTTTGCATTTCAATTATAAACGACTAACAAAACAAAAATTATGGAAAACATTGATGTAGAAAAATGGATGGATAAACTCCTTGAATTCGGTTCTGAGTACGGACTAAAAGTATTAGGAGCAATTCTTATATGGATTATTGGTTCTTGGGTAATCAAAAGAGTTAAAAAATTGCTTGTGAAAGCAATGGATAAATTTGATTATGATGAAAGTTTAGAAAGATTCATTTCGAATTTAATTGTCGGAATTTTAAAAATATTATTAGTTGTTGTTATCCTTGGTAATTTAGGTGTAGAAACAACCTCATTTGCAGCAATATTGGCCGCAGGTGGTTTGGCAATTGGTTTGGCGCTACAAGGGTCTCTTTCTAATTTTGCGGGTGGAGTTCTACTACTGATTTTTAAACCTTATAAAATTGGAGATTTTATTGAAGCGCAAGGAGAAATGGGTGTTGTAAAAGAAATTGAAATCTTTACAACCAAGTTAAATACTCCTGACAACAAAGAAGTTATTATCCCAAACGGAGCCCTATCTAACGGTAATATAACAAACTATTCAACCGAAGAGAATCGTAGAATTGATATTACAATGGGTGTGAGTTATGATGCAGATATCAAACAAACAAAAGAGCTGTTGATGAAAATTTTGACTGACAACCCTAGAGTGTTAAAAGATCCTGCTCCAGGTATTTTCTTAGGAGAGTTGGCAGACAGTTCTGTTAATTTTAAAATGCGCCCTTGGGTATTAACTGCAGATTATTGGGATGTTTATTTTGAAGTAATGGAAGCTTCGAAAATAGAATTAGACAAAGCTGGTATCGAAATTCCATATCCACAAATGGATGTGCATAAAAAGAGTTAAACTGTCTTTTGTATAAATTTAAAAATCCGCTTTTAGCTAAAAGCGGATTTTTTTATGTCCTAAATTACTCAAAAGGCGTAATCATAATATGCGCATTGTATTGCCCTGGAAACATTAACCACGGGTGACTCCCTTCGTTTGGTCTTAATGAAAGTCCTGTTGTTTTTTGAGTAGCATACGGAATGTAAACCACATACCTGTATTTTGCGTTTTCTATGGAATCTGTCGCCGTATTAAAATACCCGTCTTTGCCATATAAGATATGTAAAGTTGCTGGAGATTCTGGCATTTTTAAAGTTCCATCTTTTGCTTCAGACGATCGAATTTCTTCTTTTTCTGCTCTGTTTTTTCCTTCGGATGCCAAAGCTCTTCCTCTAGACATATACGGCTCTAAGCTGATGTGATATGCAGCAACTTCAAACCCATCTTTCTTCGGATTATCAGCAATACAAACAAAATCACCGGTACCTTCTCTTAAAGTGATGAATTCGTTTTCAGCATTAAAACCATAAACTTTTGCAGCTGCTCTCCCTTCTTCAGGAGCTGCAAATAAKRMWRMWAYAATWTRTTKKTCARYWRYTWAMAMTKGRTKWYWYKSMWYYWCTAAAGTAGGAGTTTCTTTTGGAAATTCTTCTGTTGTTTTTGTTTGATTTTCTTTTGGTGTACAGCTAAAAAGAGTGATAGCAGCTACAAGAACTAAATAATAAGATTTCATAATTAATTGGATTTATGCGTTAGTTTAAATCCAAAGATACTCAAATAAAATTTAGCTAARTGATTAATGAAACGTCTTAATGTTTTCAAATTGTATCGAGAAGATTTGTTTGATTTCATACCAATAAGAAGTTTTTGAAACCTTACAGGATAATTTTAAGCAAATAAAATCAGTGACAATCTACTAAATCAGCGTCATCAATGTTCTATTATTTCTTCAACACAATCAATTCAAAATCTCCAGACTTGTCTAGCTTTTTAAAAATGTCAATCATTTCTTGAGGAGGAGTCGTCAATTTACGTTTGGTTAAATCAATCCAAGCACCATAAATTTTTATCTCTGCAGATATGATTCCATTCTCTTTTATGATTTCATGTTTAAATTTAAATCGCTCAAATTTTTCTGATGCACCAATCAAAATTAAATTGGCTTTGATATTTTCTCCCAAAGATATTTCTCTAAAAAAATTGGTGTTTTCAGAAAACAGTACAGGACCAATATTAAACTTCGCAAACTCGGTCAAAGAAAACCCTTGACTTGCAAAAAATCGTGATCTAACTTCAGCAGCATAATCGTTATAAGCGGTATGTCGCATATGCGCATTGGCATCAAAATTTGCCCAAAGTGTTGGGAATTCAACTTCGAATTTCATGTGTAATAAGTTTGTGGAAATTAATTTTTAACCGCTACTTTATAAGGTTGTTTCAATTCTAAATCACCCAAAATATTCAAGCCTTCTTCTATATAAACATCTCTAGAAAGACTTGTGTGCCAACGCATTCGTTTCTGTTCTAAAATAGAATCTTGTGCAACAATTGGCAATTCATATTGCGGTGAATTAAAGGTTAAATTGGTTTCGTATTTAGACAATTGGTTAAAGCGTTTGCTCTCTTCAGAATGCTTGTCAAGATCATCGGTATAGGCATCATAATTCAAATACACATTGGTGTCATCTTGCACTCCTTTTAGCCATTTTGCATTTTCGTCAATCAACATAAATTGTGAATTTTGATTGATTCTGTCAACGCTATTTATCACTACTTCATCAAAATTTGAGTAGTTATCCCAAAGGTCATAATTTGCTTTTTTGATATGATCCCAAGGCAATGGATTGTCATATTCTTTTTCGCCAATATCCATATAAGTATAGCGCGATGGTAAAATAACATCTGGTTTTACACCTTCTAATTGTGTAGATCCACCGTTGATTCTATAGAATTTTTGGATCGTCAAAGTCATCCCTCCAAGGTCGCCATCAAAGTTGTAATATCTGTTTAAGTCCATCACGGTTTGTACGGTTCCTTTTCCATACGTTTGCTTGCTGCCAATAATCACAGCTCTTTTATAATCTTGCATTGCCGCAGCAAAAATTTCAGAAGCTGATGCCGAAAGTTCATTTGTAAGTACTACCATTGGCCCATTCCAAAGAATAGATTTGTTGCGATCTTTTTGAACAATTGGTTTGTCATCTTTATATTTTACCTGAACAATTGGACCGTCTTTAATAAACAATCCTGCCATTTCGATAACCGCAGGAAGCGATCCTCCACCATTATTTCTAAGGTCGATAAGAATCCCTTCAACGCCTTCTTTTTTAAGACGCTCAATTTCAATGGCCATATCTGTAGCGCAATTACGCGCGTCTCTATCTTTAAAGTCGATGTAAAAACTTGGTAAATTAATCACCCCATATTTACGACCTTCTTTTTCTATCACACTAGATTTTACAAAAGTTTCTTCTATCTCAACAATATCTCTGATGATTGAAATAACTTCAATAGATCCATCAATTTTTTTCAAAGTCAAACGTACTTCTGTTCCTTTAGGACCTTTAATAAATTCGATAGCATCGCTCAATCGCATCCCAACAATATCCAAAGGCTCTTCATCTCCTTGGGCTACTTTTAAAATAAGATCGCCAACTTCTAATTCGCCAGCTCTCCACGCAGGACCACCAGAAATCAACTCAGAAACTTTGGTGTAATCATTTTTTTGCATCAATCTTGCACCGATTCCTTCCAACTTCCCAGACAATCTTTCGTCAAATGCTTTTTTGGTTCTTGGCGGAAAATAGGAAGTATGCGGATCATAGGCTTCGGTAATGCTATTTAAGAAAGTTGCAAACCAATCAGAGTGGTCGAAGTCGCCCATGCGCTCATAAAAATCATCGTAATTTTTCTTGGTGCTTTCTCTTGCTTCAACTTCTAATTTTGAAAATTGCTCTGTAGAAATTTTTTCAACATCCGGATTTAATTTCTTCTTATATTTTTCTATCGCAACAGCGGTCGTTTTTCCATAAACTCCATCTGGATTGCTAGAACCAATATTGATTCCGTGACCTACTAAAATTTTCTGAACCTCTTTAATTTGATCTTCTGTAGAATAAATATCTTTAAAATAGAATGAATCATCAGAAATGTTGTTTCTAAATTCTGCTTCGAAGTTTGATATTTCTTCCGGAGTTTTTTCGTCAATAAATCCTGCTGATATTTTGTCGTGCAATCTAGAAAGTGTGCTAAATTTTAATTGTTTTCTCCAAACTTCTTTTAACTCTTCTTTGTTTTTTGCAAAAGGTTTATTTTCATAATCAACGTCTAAAACGTCATTCTTAGAAAAATCATACGGAGTCGCTAAAATATCGACATAATAGGTTTTTGCTTCTTCAACACGTTCTAAAAAACGAACATAAACGAGGTTGAAAAAATCAACTTCGTCATTTAAAATTTGATTGTCAATCTGTGTTTTATAAACTTCAAATTCTTCAATATCAGATTGAATAAAATAACGTTTTGCAGGATCTAGGTTTTCAATAAAATTATCAAAAACTACAATAGAAAATTCGTCATTAATTTCATTGGGTTCATAGTGATTGCTTTCTAATAAATTTTTTAATAAATAGATTAGAATTTTATCTTTATCGTCACCATTTCTGTTCTCAGAATTAAAGCTGTATAATGTTAATGCCAATAAAAATATTGGTATAATATATTTTAAATTTCGTTTCATAAATCCTCCTAATTTTTGCATCACTTTTATTGAATCGACTAAAATACTACGAATTTTAAAGATTCTCTATTAATTAATTATTTTCTTTTTAACCTAGCTCCATTTCACTTTTAAAAATCATTTTACCCTTCGATAAAAATAGCCTTTAAAATTAAAAAAGCATAGTAGTTTTGCGGAGCAATATTAGGAATTATGCTTTTTTTTCTATCCTTATAAAATGTTAAAATTGATTTGAAGCTAATACAGAATATTATAGTAGCTTTGTTTTTTAGAGAAATCAGATTTTAAAATGAACAAAAGACCCTTAATTTTAGTGACCAATGATGATGGAATTACCGCCCCTGGAATCCGGAAATTAATTGATGTGATGAAAAGTATTGGTGATGTTGTGGTGGTTGCGCCTGATAGTCCACAAAGTGGTATGGGGCATGCGATTACGGTAGATTCTACTTTAACAGTCGATCAAATAAAAGCAGATGGTGAGCAGCTAGAATACAAATGTTCTGGTACCCCTGCGGATTGTGTAAAACTCGGAATTAGACAGGTGCTAAAACGAAAACCAGATTTGTGTGTTTCAGGAATTAATCATGGTTCTAATGCCTCGGTTAATGTGATTTATTCTGGTACGATGAGTGCCGCAATTGAAGCAGGAATTGAAGGTATTCCCGCTATCGGATTTTCATTGTTAGATTATTCTTGGGATGCTAATTTTGACAATTTAGTAGAGGATATCAAAAAAATCACCATGAATGTTTTAGAAAACGGATTGCCGGAAGGAATTGTTTTAAATGTGAATTTTCCAAACTCACAAAATGGATTTGAAGGTATTAAAATTTGTAGGCAAGCAAAAGGAAATTGGGTAGAAACTTTTGACAAAAGAGTCAACCCAATGGGAAAAGAATATTATTGGCTGTCGGGTAAATTTGAGAATATGGACAAAGGAGAAGATACCGATATTTGGGCTTTAGACAATAATTATATTTCGGTGGTGCCAACACAATTTGATATGACAGCACATCATTTTATACAACAATTAAATAACTGGGATTTATAATGAAAAAAGAAATTCTCATAGGATTTACCATTGCAATATTCGCTACTTTTTGTGGGTTTTTTGTGTATGTAGAATATGTCTCTGAATTGGGGTTTGACAAAACAATCACCATTTTAAAAGATTGGAATTTACTCGGAAAAATGTTAGCGCTTGGTGCAATCCCTAATCTGTTTGTATTTATGGTATTCATCAAAAAGAAACAAGATTATAGAGCTAGAGGTGTTTTAATTGCTACAATGTTTATTGCTGTTGCAACGGTAATCCTAAAATTTTTATAATAAGARTAACCTCTCGACTGCGCTCGAGGGGACAAGTAAAAATGTCAGGTCGAGCGCAGTCGAGACCTATTTAAAGTTATCTATTTAATGAAATATTACATTCTTGCAGGAGAAGCTTCAGGCGATTTACACGCATCAAATTTGATGAAAGCATTGCAAAAACAAGATGCCAATGCTGACTTTCGGTTTTGGGGTGGCGACTTGATGCAAGCCGTTGGAGGTACTTTGGTAAAACATTATAAAGAGCGCGCTTTTATGGGTTTTGCGGAGGTGATTCTGAACCTGCGCACCATACTTGGGATGTTTAAATTATGCAAAGAAGATATTGCAAGTTACCAACCAGATCACATTATTTTTATCGATAATTCAGGGTTTAATTTACGGATTGCAAAATGGGCAAAACAACAAAATTTTAATACCAATTATTATATTGCACCGCAAGTTTGGGCGAGTAGAGCAGGTAGAGTAAAAGATATTAAAAGAGATATTGATAAGATGTTTGTGACACTTCCTTTTGAAAAAGATTTTTATAAAAAGTATGATTATAAAGTGAATTTTGTTGGGCATCCTTTGTTAGATGAAATTGAAGGAAGAAAGCAAATTGATGAGGATACGTTTAGAAAAGAAAACGGTTTGTCAAACAAACAAATCATTGCATTATTGCCGGGGAGTCGCAAGCAAGAAATCAATAAAATGCTATCGGTGATGTTAAAAATGGCAGATAAATTTAGTGAATATCAATTTGTAATTGCGGGTGCTCCGAGTCAGGATTATGAGTTTTATCAGCAGTTTATAAAGACTGAAAATGTGAAATTCATCAGTAATAAAACCTACGATTTATTGTCGATTTCATACGCTGCTTTGGTAACGTCAGGAACTGCAACTTTAGAGGCAGCTTTGTTTAAAGTGCCAGAAGTTGTTTGTTATAAGGGGAGTTGGTTGTCGTATCAAATTGCGAAAAGAATCATCACTTTAAAATATATATCACTCGTTAATTTAATTATGGATAGAGAAGTTGTGACAGAATTAATCCAAAACGATTTTAACGAAAAACGATTAGAACAAGAGCTACACAAAATTTTAGACAGTCAATATCGCCAAGAATTGTTTGGAGATTATTATGACTTAGAACAAAAATTAGGTGGAGCAGGAGCAAGTGAAAATACTGCGAAATTGATTGTAGGATAATTTCTTTTTTTTGAGGTACATTCAGGTGAACTAAGGTGCATTAGGGTGACTTTGATATTGATCTTCTATGGAGTAAAGGTTAATATGCCTCGTCCTAAAATAACTTTAGAATTTGAATTGAAATAAATAGGCTCCGATAATTTTGTTGTAAATAATTTAATATTAGTATCAATTACATGAATATTTCACACCAAAAACAAAAAAAAAATGAATTATTAATAGTTTTTTAATTTTTGGTTTTCTATATTTGTTCTGAAAAATTGGATTGCTATGAAACCCAATTTCTACTAATTTGTAAATGGCAACTTTTAATAAAAGTTGTGAAAAAAAATGTATGTGCCTAATAAATAGCGTGTTGTAAAACATKCKRKTWAATKNRRTRTWMWATWYAWMWARWAYTMCWAAAAAATAATCTTTAAAAACAACACCATGAAAAACAAAATATTAATACTATTATTCTCATTCCCCCTTTGGGGGTTAGGGGGCTGTAACAATAACGACGACACCTTTACCACAACCTTACCTCCCATAACACAAATAGGTGCCAATACTATTGGTTGCTATATTGATGGCAAACTTTTAGTGCCTCGTGATGGTGATGGTACTTTTAACTTGGCTTCTCATGGTGCAGAATTTCTAGGTAGTGGAACTCCACCCAACTATACCTCTCATGCAATAATAATGCACGATTATAAAAGTAATAATGCAGGTTTACTCAGTATTCATATTGTTGATTTATTTTTAAACGAGGAAGGAAATTATCCTATTCTTGATAGTAATTGTGAAGAATATGTTGGAGGAACCCCCAACCTTACAGTAAATTTATATTGCAGATGGAAAGATGAGCAGACAGGGGAAAATAAATATTATTGCTCTATAGAAAATACAGGAACRCTAATAATAACAMGATTTGATTTACCTAATAGAATTGTATCTGGCACATTTAGTTGCAGTGCTGTAAATAGAGACGACCCAAATGATATTATAGAAATTACCCAAGGTCGTTTTGATTTTCATTGGGCAACAATCAACGGAAAAGAATTTCTATAAAATTTATGCTGAATTTATTTCAGCAAAAAAAAAGGTGCCGCTGTAACGGCACCTAAAATGCTAATACATAAAACTCTAAAAATTTTAATCAATTAACACCTCAAAACTATGAACTTTTTAAAGAAGA
>NVSL01000014.1 GCA_002401215.1 Flavobacteriaceae bacterium
TTGCAAACGGTTTGTTCACACGTTTGACCTTTGCAACAGTTGCTCTCGCATCTGCTGGTGTTGCAAATTTTATACGGACAGTATCTCTGGGATTCTCGTCCGTATAAAGTCTACGTCCAGATCCTTTAGGTTTTTTACCCGTACCTTTTTTTGGATCCGCCACGTTTCATCTCCTTAATGTGCTTCTCTATAACTTTACTTTGTTTCTTATGTAAAGCAGAGGCTTTCTTTAAAGCTTTTGCAACTTTTTTTATCTTCTTTACCATTCCAGTCACAAGAATTAAATAAAAAAAGGAAAGAAAACAATACAACGGAATAACATAATTTTTTCATAATAAAATAATTTATTAGGTTAGTTAAAAATGTAAAATTGGGGGAAATAGTAATACAATGAAATACCCAATAAAAGGGATATTTAATTCAAGTTAAATTTAGGTAAAATAAACGAAACTATAAAGCAATGATTTTAACGTTAAATATTTATCCTATTGTAGTACATTATATTAAGGCGTAAAACTCCTTTTCTTTTAAACTTGAGATGCAAGAAGCGGTAATTGCAAATTATGATTTATGCGTATTGAWTKCYWMTTTGWTWTTTGACTTTTGTTATTTGGAGATTGTTATTTGGAATTCAGTCTTAAATCATTTTCATATGAATATTCACGCCTATAGAAATCAACAAAATTCCAGAAAGCACCAACATGATGATGATGATATCCCAATGATTTTTTATCAACCAATCCATCCATTTTAAAAGGATTCCTGCCATTTTTGTTGGATTCATAAAATAAATAACGATCGGAATAATAATGCTGATACTCGCACAACGAAAAGAAAAATACGGCTAATAAGGTTTCGAAACAATCGCTTAGCGAAGTGGTGTGGATATGCGCCGCACCCGAAGTACTTAAGGCTGCGTTTTCAAACTCAAACCCGAAAACACAAACCCGATTAAGAATGTTTTTACTACTCCGAATTTATCTAAACTATTAAATAATTTTGGATCTCTTTCTGTATCTCCCTGCTTTTTTTTCTTTTTTATAGATGGGATTATTAGCACTAATAAAAGAATTCCTAAAATGATTTATGCAGTACCGGTATGGTCGCTCATTCTACCATCAATATCAATTACACACCTGGTATAAATATTATTAGGACTCCAACTACTTGGATTTCTATCAACCATCCAATTAAAAAACTGGTGCGTTTACTTTTGCTTTTAGTGTCATTAGCAAAAAATTATTGCAAATATTGGCCCAGGGCTAAAAGCTATACCTGTTGCCATTGGGAGCGATTTTGTGAGTGCTTCGAACATTTTATTAAACTATTTAATTGATACTAAAATAAATGAATAAAACTCTTAACTTTTGTATCTGTGTTTTATTTCAACCATCTACCTCTAAATCTGGATAGTAAAACAATCTTTTTTTTGCTATTAATAAAATAGACTCCTGTGAGTAAAACGAAAGCAGCAATAATGGATTGTGTGGTAACAACTTCGTTTAARAAATACCAGCCTAACAACAACGCAATAATTGGGTTTACATAGGTATTAGTTACAACTTTTTCTGGAGAAACTACTTTTAGTAAATAATTAAAAGAGGTAAACGCTACAATACTACCAAATATCACAAGCATTAGCATAGACCATTGAACTTTCCTGCTCCAAACCATCGGACTCGACCATTCTTCACCCAATGAAAAACTAACTATTACAAGCATCAATCCTGCTGTAAGCATTTGATATCCAGTATTTACAAAATAATTAGAAGGTAAATCAGCTTTGCCAACAAACAGACTTCCATAAGCCCAACTTAACATGCATAGAAAAATCAATCCGATACTTAAAAGACTTCCTCCTTGAGTTATTAATTGATCTTGACTCACTAACAAATAAATACCTACAAAACCTAGTAACACACCTACCATTGACATTGGCTTAATTAATTTACCTTGTAGAACCCTCATCATAATTAAAACAACCAGTGGTTGTGCAGCTATTTCAAGTGCGGCAAAACCACTATCAATATGTTTTAAAGCCCAAACAATTACCCCATTTCCAAAGGTTAAAAATAGAAAGCCGGCTATAGCTGTGTTTTTTAATTGAGTTTTGCTAATTGCAAGAGATATCCCCATGAGTTTCGCAATTAGAAATATCATCAACCCTGACACAATAAAACGCATCGATGCCAGCATAAATGCTGGTAATTCTGTCACCGCAATTTTATTTAAAAGATAGGTAGAGCCCCAAATAACATAGATTGCAAAAAAGGCAAGTACAATAAGGATTCTATTTTGATGTTTGGCCATAATTACAAATTGTTCGACGGTAAAAATACAACTGTTTTTCAACAAATCCTTAAGATATAARTTTCTACATTTGAATTCCTAAATTAGACCCGAATCCCATGAAATTAAACACTTTCAGTTTTAAGATTTTCACCTTATTTTTCATTTTATACAAATAGTATTACACAAGACAAATAAAAAGAGATTCAGAAATATTATGTGTTATTGAATCAGGCAAAAATTCAGGATTCTCTTGAAATCATGTCCTATCCAAAAGTAGAAACCAATAATTTACCCGTTGACCTTTTGGTTTATAATTTAGAAACGAAACAAACAATAAAACTCAGTACTAAAGACGGAAAACCTTATAGCTTAAGAGATTTAAGCACTTATTCATATGAAATTAATCTACAGATAGCAGTGAATATATTTCACAGTAACAACTACTAGCAAGATATCATGGAATACAAAGCAGCAGACGTGAGTACTGGTTCATCTAGAATTGTTATTAGTGAAGAATGGTTGACTAGTTTTACAAAAAACTCACCAGAAATTCATATTCTTGATGACAATAAACATTTTTAAACTTAAATWCAAGTAGTAAGTGCAACTTTTAGATTTGTAGTTTTTATTCAAAATAGAAAAAATACTTTTTTTTAAAATCTCTTTAATTCACATTTAAACAAAAAAACTGCTGATATCTTTTGGTCAGATTATGATACTTATTTTTGATGCAGTTATTCTACTTCAAAAAAGCTAAACATATTTCCTCCATATTTTTTTGAGAATGAAAAATGCGGATGCTTAGATAAGTCCGTTTGATTTGAGTGCTCTATAATTAACAAGCCACCTTCTTCTAACATTTCTCTTTCAAAAATAAGGGTTGCTATTTTTTCGAATTTCTCATCATCCATATCATACGGAGGATCTGCAAAAATAACATCGGCTTTTAAAGGGGTCTTTTCTAAAAATTTAAACACATCACTTTTTAATGTGGTGATGTTGAAATCAAAATCCTTTACAACCGAATTGATATATTTTACACATCCAAAATGTGCATCGACAGAAGTTATGTTTTCTGTACCTCTCGATGCAAACTCAAAACTGATATTTCCTGTACCAGAAAAAAGGTCTATTACTTTTAGCTCATCAAAATAGTAGCGGTTGTTTAAAATATTAAACAATGCTTCTTTTGCCATATCGGTAGTTGGACGTACCGGTAATTTTTTTGGAGCCGTTAATCTGCGTCCTTTATATGTGCCAGAAMTTATGCGCATTAGTGTTGGTTGAGTACGATTATATTTGAGTGTTTTGAAATATCTAAATGTTGAATGGCATCATTTTCTAAATTAAGAAATTCAATATTTCTTACATATTTAAAAACGATGTCATACAATTCTGATTCCTTTTCAACGCCTCCTAAAAAAGTTAAAACAAACTCTTCTGGATTCAATTGTAACTGCTCTGAAGTAAAAAGGACGTAGTAAATAAAATCTTCTTTGGTTTTAAAATTGAAACTATTAAAAAATTCTAATTTTTTATTTTTTAGTACCACTATTTGAAACTGTTCATTATCTACATGAACAAAAAAGTGATTTTTGTCATCATTTTTATAAGTCGCTAGTAGCAATTCTACTAAAATACTTGCGCTGTGTTTGTATTCAAAACTACCAAATTTATCAAACAAAAAATTGTTGATATGCACAAACGGAATATACACATTCACCATTTCGGCGGTTGTAAATTCATCGTAGGTTATGTAATCATTTTCTAAAACTTTGAGGTTGTATTGCAAATAATCGTTTAAATTCTCTTTATTAAAAAATGGTTTCGGAACCAACGTAGAAAGATTATTACTATGTGAAACTGCAATCGAATCAAACTTTTGACTCAGCGATTCATCAGCAGTAAAAGAAGTTTTTAAAAAGTCTAACTGTATTTGTGGGGTGATTGTACCCGCCGCAATTTCCAAAGTTTTAACCACGTCAAAAAAACCTGTATTCTTGTCTAGAACACAAAAAGAAAATCCATCCAACCGAAGTTGAATGGATAAGTGTTTATTATCTGTACTTAGATTTTTTATAACTTATTGTTTTTTTGCTTTTACCATGTCAGCAATATCATACGATGGAGGCCAGTTTCCACTATCACTTACATCAGTCATAGAACCTACTCTAATATGTGTGCCTTTTACTTGGTCATTGTCTTCAGTTTTTTTCTCAGAGCGAATCAAATCAGGATTCAGACCTTCTAAAACAACAGCTTTATCAACTTTCGCTTCAAAAACTTTACGCATATCTCCGTGAGACTTTTGAACCATTCCTGTATTCAATTCAAATTGCTTATCCGTACCAGGAACATTCAACATGTTTTTATAATCTCTACCAACAAAAGCAGCTCGTACATCTGTATAGCCAATTGTGTCAGTTCTCATAACTTCTTCTTCGCCTGTAAGACCACCACCTAAATTAACAGTAACTACAATATTTGTATCTTTAGTAACCGCAAATTGAGCCGTATCGATAAATTTAATTAAATCTTCACCTTTCTTAGCATAGTCACCTATAACAGTTCTATGAGCAGCTTGTGCATCTCTAATAATTTTAAGGCTATTAATTACTTTGGCATAACGTTGTTCTTTTTCTTTATTAAAATGAATTGGTTCCATAACGCTTTGGTATGATAAAAAAGCCAAATATGCAGCAACACCATATAATAATATTGTGATAACTGGTTGAACTTTCTTTGGAACAAACTTTAGGATTGCTTTTGCTAAAAAATAGATAGCTACAATTCCTACAAAAAAGAGTATTAAAATGTAAAACATTTGTTGATGATTTTTAAAAATGATTGTCGCAAATCTACAAATTTTTTTTAATGCTGAAAATTTTTAGGATAAACAATTTGTATCTTTGTTCTTATTAAATTTTAGAATGACAAAAACTGCAGCAGAATTTTACAAGCAACTTCTTGAAACCTTTCCTTTTACACCAACAAACACTCAAAATATCCTCTTACAACAGTTGTCAGAATTTATTTATAGTAATGATAAAAACGGACTCTATTTATTAAAAGGATATGCAGGTACAGGAAAGACCACTACCATTAGTACCGTGGTTACCAATTTATGGAAAACTGGAAAAAAATCTGTGATGCTTGCTCCTACAGGACGCGCTGCAAAAGTGATTTCTAACTATGCAGGCAGACCCGCTTTTACAATTCATAAAAAAATATACCATCCAAAAAAGCAGAAAAACGGTGGAGTCGCTTTTGTATTGCAAACCAACAAACACACCAATACTTTTTTTATTGTTGATGAAGCTTCAATGATTTCTGACTCTACCAGCAATTCTAAATTATTCGAAAACGGATCTTTATTAGAGGATTTGATGTCGTATGTATATTCTGGCAAAGGATGTAAATTAATTTTGATTGGAGATACCGCACAATTGCCTCCCGTAAAATTAGATGTGAGTCCCGCTCTTGAAGAAGATAAATTATCTTTAAATTATAATAAGGAGGTACAAATGTTAGAGTTGGATGAGGTGATGCGGCAACATGCAGATTCTGGAATCCTTGTAAATGCAACCGAATTACGGCATTTATTATTGGGATATGATAATTTCGATTTTAAATTTCAATTGGGGTATCCAGACATAATCCGATTAGAAGACGGCTATGATAYCGAAGATGCCATCAACTCTGCTTACGACAATATTGGTGTTGAAGATACCGCTTTTATTGTACGTTCTAACAAACGAGCGAATCAATACAATGAACAAATACGAACAAAAAWTCGCGGGCAAGAAAATGAAATTTCTACAGGTGATTTTGTGATGGTCGTAAAAAATAATTATTTCTGGTTACCAGAATCTTCGGATGCAGGTTTTATTGCCAACGGAGATATTTGCGAAATCATGGCAATTAGAAGCACCAAAGAGTTGTATGGTTTCCGTTTTGCCGAAGTCACGCTAAGAATGATTGATTACAAAAATCAAAATCCTTTTGAAACAGTAATTTTATTGGATACACTTACTTCTGAAACGCCCTCTTTAACTTATGAAGATTCAAACCGATTGTATCAAGAAGTGGCAAAGGATTTTGCGGATGAAAGGTCTAACTACAAAAAACTGTTATCCATCAAAAAGAACAAATACTTCARMGYWTNWGCMAKKMWAATTTTCTTATGCTATGACCTGCCATAAATCACAGGGTGGACAATGGAAATCTGTTTTTATAGAGCAACCTTATTTACCAGACGGCATCAACCGAGACTTTTTAAGATGGCTTTACACCGCAATTACACGTGCCGAAGAAAAGTTATATTTAATTGGGTTTGGAAATGATTTTTTTGAWGATTAATTCTTTAACCATTAGGAAGTTAATTTAAAATTGTTTTTATGTTTTACAATAATTGCTTATTATTGCATTGCTAAAAAAAAATTGTGAAAAAAATTATTGGAACCCTTATTATGAAACTCGGCGGTTGGACTGAGTTTTATCCAGACAATTACAACATAGACAAAGCTGTCTTAATCTCTGCTCCCTATACTTCTTTTTGGGATTACATCTATACCATCGCTTCCTTTTGGAAAAATGATTATACCATTAAAGTATTGTTTGAACAAAAAAGTAATCTTGGAATCAGAAATGCCATTTGTAAAATGTGCGACGGAATTAATCTAAATGAAATTAATGGTGATATGGCACATCACATGAATGATGTCTTAAACACTAACGAAAAAATGATGTTGATTGTACCAACTGAAGGTACTAGAAAAAAAGTTGACCATTGGAAAACGGAGTTTTATGAAATTGCAAAATATGCTGATGTTCCTGTACTTTTGGGATATTTAGACTACGAAGATAAAACGGTTGGGATTGGCGCTTCAATTAAAGTTACGGATGATTTTAAAAAGGATATGACCAAGATTCAACACTTTTATAAAAACTTTACTCCCAAACATCCACAGAATTATAACGAAAAAATTTGCTGATTTTTTTTTTAGAATAAACTAATTCTTGGTAGCGCTATCAAGGCCGTTCATTAAGATTTTAAAAATTACAAGTAAATTTTAAAAACGCTATACATAATGCTTTCATTTTTTAAAATAGCTCTAAAGTTTTTTTGCTGACTCTCAATTCTTTTTCTGTAACATCGGCACAAACTTAAAATCTCCAAACTCATGCTTCTCAAATTCCTTTTCTGATTTTCGGATAAACAGCGTCATAATCTGAGTTTTATCACCAACCGGAATCACTAACCTACCTCCTATTTTTAACTGACTCAACAAAGGATTCGGAACAAATGGCGCACCAGCAGTTACTATAACCCCATCAAAAGGAGCTTGTTCTTTTAAGCCGATATACCCATCGCCAAAAATTAATTGCTTAGGACGATAGTTTCGCTTTTCTAAAAATGATTTTGTCTTTTTAAACAATTCTTGTTGACGCTCTATGGAATAAACTTTGACTCCCAACTCTAACAACACTGCCGTTTGATATCCAGAACCTGTACCAATTTCTAAAACTTTAGAACCTTTATTCAATTGCAATAATTCTGTTTGAAAAGCAACAGTATACGGTTGTGAAATGGTTTGATTCGCTGCAATAGGAAATGCCTTATCTTGATACGCAAAATCTTCGAAACTAGAATCCATAAACAAATGTCTCGGAATCTTTTTGATTGCCTTCAACACTTCTTTATCCTTTATTCCTTTTGCTATTAAGACCTCAACTAATCTGTTTCTAAGCCCTTGATGTTTTAAAGTATCTCTCAAAAAATATGGTTTATTTGAATGCCTAAAAATAATAAAATCCCAACAAAAATTCTTACTTTTGAAAAAAGAAAAATTTATGCTCAAAGTCGGAGTTTTAGGTGCAGGTCACCTCGGAAAAATTCATTTAAAATTATTAAACCAATCTTCAAAATACAAGCTAATTGGTTTTTACGACCCAATCGAAGTGAATGCAAAAAAGGTTTCTGAAGAATTTGGATATACTCGTTTTAATTCGGTTTCAGAATTGATAAATGCTGTTGAAGTTATCGACATTGTTACGCCTACCCTTTCGCATTTCGATTGCGCCAAAGAGGCAATAAATGCTGGTAAACACGTTTTTATAGAAAAGCCAATTACCAATACTTTAGAGGAGGCTGAAGCCATTAGAACTTTGGTAAGTCAGCATCATGTTAAAGGACAAGTTGGGCATGTTGAGCGTTTCAATCCCGCATTTACAGCTGTTAAAGACACCATCTCAACGCCTATGTTTATTGAGTGTCATCGGTTGGCAGAATTCAATCCGCGGGGTACCGATGTTCCTGTGGTGTTAGATTTAATGATTCATGATATCGATATTATTTTGAGTGTTGTAAAATCTGAAGTAAAGAGTGTACATGCCAGTGGCGTTTCTGTAATTTCTGATACTCCTGATATTGCAAATGCCAGAATTGAGTTTGAAAACGGATGTGTTGCCAACTTAACGGCGAGTAGAATATCACTCAAAAATATGCGTAAAACGCGCTTCTTTCAAAAGGATGCATACATTTCGGTTGATTTCTTAGAAAAGAAAAGTGAGGTTGTTAAGATGAAAGATGTACCAGAAAATCCTGATGAGTTTGCCATGATTTTGCAAAATGCCGAAGGAGTAAAAAAACAAATCTATTTCGAAAATCCGAATGTAGCACCTAACAATGCCATTTTAGATGAACTAGAAACTTTTGCCGATGCCATTGTAAACGACACAAGACCTGTTGTTACTTTGGGTGATGGTACGGATGCCTTGAGAGTGGCACATCAAATTATAAATTCCTTTAAATAAAAAGGATGTTACGATTTAAATCCTAAACTTAATTAATAATAACATTGTCCGTTCGAGCGCAGTCGAGAACTTATAATTATTATATTTTCATAAACTCTTGTTCCGATAACTATCGGAAACGCTCGAGGTGACATCATAAATAAAAATACAATGAAAAATATTGCTGTAATTGGTTCGGGAACAATGGGCAACGGAATCGCACATACCTTTGCCCAAAAAGGGTTTAAGGTTCTGTTGATTGATATATCTGAGGATGCTTTGCAAAGAGCACTCGCAACAATCTCTAAAAATTTAGACCGATTGCTTGCCAAAGAAAAAATATCAGAAGCTGATAAAAACAACACCTTGGCAAATATCACAACAAGCACTTCAATAAAAGATGCTGTTAAAAATGCGGATTTAGTGGTTGAAGCTGCAACTGAAAACAAGGAATTAAAACTTAATATTTTTAAAGAGTTGGATGCTTCATGTCCTTCTCATACAATATTGGCGAGTAACACATCTTCAATTTCTATCACCGAAATTGCTGCGGTAACCAACAGACCAGAACAAGTTATTGGGATGCATTTTATGAATCCTGTGCCGATTATGAAATTGGTAGAAGTGATTCGTGGTAAAGAAACCAGCGATTCAATTACCAAAACCATCATGGATTTATCAACTTCTTTAGGTAAGATTCCCGTAGAAGTAAATGACGCTCCAGGGTTTGTTGCCAACAGAATTTTAATGCCGATGTTAAACGAATCCATCGAAACATTGCAAGATGGTGTAGCAGGAGTTTACGAGATTGACACGGTTATGAAATTAGGAATGGCGCATCCTTTAGGCCCTTTACAACTAGCAGATTTTATTGGATTGGATGTTTGTTTATCCATTTTAAATGTGATGTATGACGGATTTAACAATGAAAAATACAAGCCTTGTAAATTATTGGTTGACATGGTGAGTGACGGAAAATTGGGTGTGAAATCTGGAGAAGGTTTTTATGATTACTCAGAATCTAGAAAAGCTGAGAAGATTGCGAAGCCATTTTTGTAGCTCTTACCCTATAATGTCTGGTCGAGCGCAGTTGAGACCTCATTAAAAATAATGTTAGTAGTTCTCGACTGCGCTCGAACTGACAAACAATACAAAAGCCTCTAAATTTTATTTAGAGGCTTTCTTACTAACTAAAATCAATATTTATAGAAATATTAATTTTCGTCAGTATCCTTTTCCTTTTTCGATGTCTTGTTCCAAATTTTAATTTCATCTTCTGCTGTAACTCCGCTGAGAACCTCAGCGTTTATTCCATCAGACAAACCAATTTCGATATCTCTTCTTTCAAATTCTTGATCCCCAACTTTTACCTCAACATACGGCTTTTCCGTTTTCTTATCAAATTGCAAAAGCGATTCTTTAATAGAGAGAACACTATCTTTTTGCTCTAAAATAATTTCGGCATTGGCACTATAACCTGCTCTCACAAAATAGTTHTCATCCAAAGTAACATCTGCTTTAATTTTAAACTGTACAGCTCCGTTTTCTTCTGTTCCTTTTGGTGCAATAAATGTTAACAATGCAGGAAATTTCTTTTTATCAATCGCCCCTAAAGCAACTTCTATTTCAATTCCTTCTTGCAATTTACCAACCTCAGCTTCATCAACCTGACCTTCAAAAATCATCTTACTCATATCAGCAATTGAAGCAATTGTTGTACCCGCATTAAAATTATTTGACTGAATTACTTGATACCCTTCTTTTACAGGGATCTCTAAAACCATCCCAGAAGTTGTAGCGCGGATATAGGTGTTCGCCGTTTTACCCGAGCTCCCTGTAGAACCTTTTCTAATGATTTCATAATCATCTTTCGCATTTCTTAAATTTTGTTTTGCTTGATTATATGCTAATTCATTGTTTTCAAATTCTTGACGAGAAATAACTCCTTTATCATGCAATGCTTTATTACGATCGTATAAAATTTTTGCGTTATCTACACTGAATTCTAAGTTACGAACTCTACCCCTAGAACTTGCTAAAGCCTGCTCATTCGGCACAATTCTTACCGTTGCAATTAAATCTCCTTTCTTAACAATTGTACCTTCTTCAAGATATATCTTGTCAATAATTCCTGAAATCTGAGGTTTAATTTCTACTTCTTCTAATGGTTGAACTTTACCTGTTGCAACTGTTTTATTTACAATTGTTTCTTTCGATAATTTTTCAGTTTCAAAAGTTATTGGAGAAGCGCTATTTTTCTTTCCGAACCAAATTAATACGACTATCAATAGTACCGCGATTGTTCCAAATATTAAAATTTTCTTCATGAGTTTGATTGTTTATTCTTGTTGATTAAATATTTATTTTTCGTTTTTTTACTCTGTCCTCAATGCTTCAATAGGTTTAATACTCACTGCAACTTGAGCAGGAATCAACCCTATTAATGTTCCTAATACTACTAATGATCCGTAGGCAATTAATACTACAGGGATATTTACTGTTGGATTTGCTAAAATTGCATCTTCTCCTTTTCCTACAAAATGATCAATCAGCATTAGTACAATTCCTCCTAAAATGATTCCGAGAGACCCCGCTAAAGTTGATAAGAAAATAGATTCTAAGACAATTTGTTTTCTAATTTCACCAGGTTTTGCACCCAATGCTCTACGGATTCCTATTTCTTTCGTTCGTTCTTTTACGGTAATTAAAAGGATATTACCAATGGCAAATACTCCAGCAATTAATGTTGCAATACCAACAAACCAAGTTAAAAATTGCATCCCTGTTAAAAATCCTGTGATTTTCTTAAACTCGTTTCCAAGATTAAAACTACCAAAAGCTCTATCATCCTCAGGATGCACATTGTGCAAATTCTTTAGCAATAATTTTGTATCAGCTTCTAATTGTGTGATATCAAATTCTGGTTTTCCTGTCACCATCAACCAACCAATATTATCACCTTGGTTATATAATTGTTGAAATGTTGTAAACGGAATATGGATTCCACCTCCCGGGCCACCCATTTGCATTTTATCTTTATAATGCCCAACAACTTTATAATTTATATTGTTTATTTTTATATAGGCGCCAACCGCTTGCTCTCCTTTATCAAATAATTCTAGGTACGTATCATCACTAATTACACACACTTTTCTTTTTAAATCAATGTCATTTTGATTTATGAATCTACCATAAACCAAATTCTTTTTTTGGACTTTGTCTAGTAGTGGAAAGTCTCCAAAAATTCCAACATTGGCAGATTTAAAATTATTTACTACCTGACTTTGGGTTTGGTTCCTAGGCACGACAAATTCAATCCCTTTAATTTCATTTCTAATATTTTCTGCATCAGACATTTTAAGTCTCAACCGTTTTCCTTCTTGAAACCCTTTAAATGGCTTGCTTGTATTTTGTCCCCAGATAAAAACGGAATTCGTAGCAAAATCTCCAAACAACTTATTAAAATTATTCTCTAACCCTCTTGCTGCACCTAATAAGACAACCAATAAAAATATCCCCCACATCACCCCTAAAATGGTAATACCAGTTCGTAATTTATTTTTACGGATGGATCCATAAATTTCTTGCCATGTGTCTCTATCAAAAATAAAAAATTTCATATACTCTTTTTATTAATCGTCTCTTAATGCCACAATAGGCTTTATTCTTGCTGCTCTTTTTGCGGGTAAATATCCTGCAATTGTTCCTGCTATTATCAACACTATCGTCGCTCCAATTACTACAGATGAATCTACACTTGGGTTTACGATAAAGTATTTTTCTAAACTATCTCCTATTAAACTTAAGATGGTTGTCCCCATTAATAATCCGATATATCCAGCCAATGCGGTGATAAAAATGGATTCCATCATAATCATTCCGATAATAGAACTTGGCTTCGCTCCCAAAGCTTTTCTAATTCCCAATTCTTTGGTGCGCTCTTTTACGATATACACCATAATATTACTGATACCGATAATACCTGCAATCAAAGTTCCGATACCGATAAACATTATTATTACATTTAGCCCGAACATCATACCCGAAACATTTCTATTTCCTTCGGCATAATTTCTAATTCTTATTGCTCGCTGATCATTCGGCGCAACATTATGACGCTCCTTCATTTTCTTCCCAATCATATTACCAAAAGTGATGGCTTCATCAACACTCATCTTTGGATTATAAGTCAACCCGAAAGTTTCGACTACATCAGAATTGCCATATAATTTTTGAAAAGATGTAAAAGGTGTATAAATAATTCGCTCGTCATTATCGCCACCAGGGTCAGAAAAAACACCGACTACTTTGTAAGACATTCCTCCTAAAATTATTTCTTTCGCCAAGCCACTTTTAGTTCCGAACAAATCTTTTTCTACCATCCGGCCAATCACAATAATTTTAGAACTTCGCTCTAAATCTAGCTGATTAATAAAGCGACCCTTCATCATTTCGGCAGATTCTAATACCTGATAACTCGGATATACTGCTCTCACTTGATACGAATTTTGCTCTCCTTTATACTTAGCTTGTAATTGTCTGATTATTCTTGGACTGATTCCCAATATCTTACCGTCAAACTCTTTGGTTAAATATGCTAAGTCTTCATTTTTAAATTCAATTCGTCGCCCACTTTGTAAACCTTTATATGGTTTGGTAGTAAAACCTGAACGGATGTAAATAGATAACATAGAGTCTTTTGCAAACTCTTTTTTAAAAGTATTAAGTAGCCCATTCCCCACTCCAAAAAGCAAGGTGAAAAGTAAAATTGCAAATGTAATGGTAAAACCAGACAATACCGTTCTGAGTTTGTTTTTACCCATACTTTGAAATATTTCTCGCCAACGATCTATATCAAACATACTTAAGCTTTAACTTTATGAATTACTTTTTCGTCGCTGATAATAACCCCATCTTTAAGACGGACAATTCTATCAGTCTGTTCGGCAATTTCTTCTTCGTGGGTAATTACAAAAACTGTCATTCCTTCACGGTTTATTTCTTTCAGCATTTCCATTACAGAGTCAGAAGTTGTAGAATCTAACGCTCCTGTTGGCTCATCGGCAAGTACTACTTTTGGTTTTRCAACCAAGGCTCTAGCAATTGCAACACGTTGTTTTTGACCACCAGAAAGTTCACTTGGCAAATGGTTTGCCCAATCTTTTAAACCTACTTTTTCTAAATATTCCATAGCGGTTACCAATCGTTCTTTTCGTCCAACACCCTTATAATACAAAGGCAATGCAACATTTTCTAAAGCTGATTTGTAAGAAATAAGGTTGAAYGATTGAAAGACAAATCCTAAGAATTTATTTCTTAAAACTGCCGCTTTCTTCTCGTCTAAATCTTTTATGGTCTGTCCATTCAAAATATATTCGCCCTCATCATGCCCATCTAAAAGCCCTACGATGTTTAATAAAGTAGATTTTCCAGAACCCGAAGAACCCATAATAGATACGAACTCTCCTTCTTTAATATGTAAGTTTAATCCTTTAAGCACATGAAGTGAATCTTTACCCATTGGGTACGATTTGTGCAGGTTTTTTAATTGAATCATTCTTTAGTTAGTTTTGTTAAAACGAAATTAATATCTAGTTCTGAAACTTAATATTAAGGTTTTGTTAAAAGACAAATTCAATTTTGATTTGTAAGTTTGTAAGGTGAAAAACACCACTCAACATCCTATACTTTTTTTTGATGGAGTTTGCAATTTGTGCAATCGCTCCGTTCAATTTATCATTAAAAATGATCGGCATCAAAAAATTAAATTCGCTTCTTTACAATCAGACGCTGCGAAAGAAATTTTGTTACAGTTAGATGCTTATAATTCTGATATTGACTCAATAATTCTTTTAAATCAAAACCAACTTTTCTATAAATCATCAGCAGTTTTAAGGCTTTGTAAAGTTTTAGGAGGAGGATATAATTTTTTGTTAATTTTTTGGATCATCCCAAAACCAATTAGAAATTGGGGCTATGATTTCGTTGCAAAAAACAGGGTTCGATGGTTTGGGAAACTCGAAAGTTGTATGCTGCCAAGTAAAAAATTGAAAAGTAGATTTCTAAACTAACCCAACTTCACAATGCCAATTTAGCCATTATAATTTTCGGGATATGAACTAACCGGAACAGGTCTCGGTGCATCTACCCCTCCAATTTTACCATCTTTTTTTTCTGTTTCAATAACCTCCTGAATATCTTCTGTATTTAAATGTACGAGCTGTACTGGTTTTAAACCAATATTTTGAGATCCCTTTTTTAACAAATATCTTAAAAAGAAAATCATCCCTAAAAACCATGTAAACATTACTATTTTCTGAATGTCAAGATCATCAGAAATTAAAGAATACAATTCTCTTTTATCAGAAATTAATCCTGGAGAACCGTCTCTATGCGTCCCAAATAATACCGTTGCATCCAAAAAATCTTTATGCTCCGTTGAGAATAAGGTATAGGGTAAATATCCAATGGCAAAACCAATAAATCCAACCAACGTATTGATATATCCCATTCCGATTCGCATATATGATCGAATTTCACAACCGATTAAAGTTACCGCACCAAAACCTAATGACAAGCCTCCAACAAAGTTTCCTGCGGTTAAACCTGATTTAAGTCCGGTACCTAATTTTGGGGAAATCCCAAAGAAAGTCCAAGCAATTAACATAAATCCTAACATAATTACCCAGGTTGTAACGACTCCAATAATTGGCGAATAAGAACGCATTAAGGTACGAGTGATCTTAGGAACACCCATTTTCGCATATTTTTCATCTGCCTTTGTCATGTCTCCGGCAGTCTCTAACGACACCAAAGAACATTCCGTTCCATACCCAGATTTAGACAAGGCAATACCTGCAACAATACCAGATAATAAAGTCATAAATACAAAAAATCCACTTTTATCTGCTACTGATTTTCCGAAGGCTAGTAATTTACCTCCTGACAAATGTTTCATACTATCTGCTCCTGACAGCGCACCATATAAAGCTGCGAATAAGAAAATTATTGTAAATGAAAGGGAGATCCAAAATACAGGATTTTTCTTCCAATTATAGCCTTCTTTATAAGTAGCGCTTTCTCCTTTATCTGGGTTGTTTATAACATACGCTCTCGTTTCTTGATGTTTAAAGTAATTTGCTAAACCTAATTTTTCCATCAATAAAAAACCTAAAGCGCCGCCTATTGCCATGAATATTACAGAACCAAAAGATCTGATTCCCATATAAGGAATCCCGCCCATTAAATGGGTTAATGTACAACCACCAGCGAGTCGCGTACCATAACTAAAAAACATCCCTCCAATAAAAGAAACAATCAATGCTTTTTTAGAATAATGTACCCAAGCTCTTGTTTCGTTTTCCATTCTGGTTACAATCCATCCGCCTATAATCATACCCAATATAGGCCACCCCATACCTGGTGTAAAAACGCCTCCTTCGGGAATTATTTGACCCGATGCATCCACACCATAGTTACCATACAATTCTGAATACATACCAAAAAGGTTGTTCATAAATACTTCTAACCCTCTAAACATTCTGCCCAAATCCGTTGTTACGCTAATAGACATTAATGTGTTTTCTTCTGATGAAACACCATCACTTACTTTATAAAAATAAATTCCGAGCATATAAATTATCTGCGCTACGGCAAATAAAATACCCGCATAAACATAAGACCACTGTTTTTTAAATAAATTTTTAAAGGATAACTTACTCATATTTGTTTTATTCTTAGGATATACTTTTTTTTAYYWRAATAATACATATAATAATGTACCTGAAATTTCATGGTAAAGATACTTATGTATTTTATATTTACATAAAATTARWWMCGWAMWWWWAYRARYRWAMWWWKGAAWKMWKYAMRWWTWGTAWTWMTGWWTYKTRWMSWTGCARMWCYRKMTRYWTCKWKTMRWMMTGMRSWKGAWRTKAAWCRMWRRATWSWGGCTRRSWWASMCAAAGCCGCTGCTGAAATTGTAAAAGCTGTAAAGCCTACAAATCTAGGTGTCGTAAAAAAATTAGCTATTGTAGATTTTGAAAATGAACTAACAAATGTTGTTTTAGTTGATGTAAGAACCGCTGAAGAATTTGCAGAAAGCCATATAAAAGGAGCTGTGAATATTGATTTTAAAAAGAGATCTTTTCCAGACGATATTAATGCAATTTCAAAAGACAAACCTGTTGCTATTTATTGTGGGTCTGGTAATCGCTCTGGCAAATCGGCACTCATAATGCAATCTTTAGGTTTTAAAGAAATATACGATTTAGATGGTGGTTTAAAATCCTGGAAAGCAGCAGAGAAAAAAATTACAAAAGAAAATAATAAGGAGAATCAAAAAACTCAAGAAAGGCTTAAAAAAGATAATTTAAAAGGGAGTGTGATTGTTGGTAAACCGCATCAAATAGAGGTTGATGAATTTGAAGGGTTAGCAAAATCTGGTAAAATAACCGTAGTTGATTTAAGAACTGTTCAAAAATTTGCGAAAGGACATATTAAAGGCGCAATAAATGTAGATTGGAAAAATGGCCACTTTGCAAAACACGCCATAAAGGCAATTACAAATGACAAACCTGTTGCAATTTATTCCGACACTGGAAACAGCGGAACAAGAGCAATGTTTGTAATGTCTGCTTTGGGATTTCATGAAGTTTACAATTTAAAAGACGGATTAGAATCGTGGAAAGAAAGTAACAAACCTTTAAAAACGATTGAGGTTAAAGGAGATATCCGGAAGTTAGATGCTCCTAATTTTAACAATGCCATTTTAAGAAAAGAAGGAACTTTAATTGATGTAAGAACGCCTCATGAATATAGTGACTACCATATTCCTGGAGCAAAAAATATCGATTTTAAAAATGATAATTTTAAAACTGAATTCGAAAAATTAGATAAAAAAATTCCTGTATTAATCTATTGTCGCTCTGGAGGACGGTCTGGAAGAGCAATGAAAGCCTTAGAAGAAATGGGCTTTAAAGTATATAACCTCGAAAAAGGAATGATTGAATGGAAAAAAAATGGTTTCGCCGTTAAAGGAAATAATTTACACTCAGGTGGCAGTGGAGAAGAAGGTTGTTAGTTTTTATCTCTAAAATAACAGCTATCATTCCGTTTAGAAAACGAGAAAGCTGTATGCTTCAGAGTGCAGAATTGAGCGATAGTTTTCCGTAAGCAAACCTGAAATTTACTTTTATTTTGATGCATTAAATAGCAAACCTACGCTAAAAAACAATCTCACTTTATCAATTTTATTTACATAAGAAATATCAAAATTTACGGGACCTAAAATTGAATGATAAGATGCGGTGATACCTGTTGAAAAAATTGCGCTTGTTTCATATTCCTCTGTCCAATTACCTTTTGGAGAAAATGCATCTTTTATATAATCGTCAAAATTGCCAAAACCAACTGAAGCAAAATTTAAATGAGGATTTAAATATACTTTACTAAAAGGTGTAAATTGCACGCCTAAACTAAGATTCATCATCTGACTTACATTTAATTCATCTTCTTTTAACCCAGGAAATAAGAAACTATTATTTCGTTCATTCCTAATATTTCCTCCAAGAAAATATTTGGCTGCATACCCGTACTCATCAAAAGATATATCATCTGAAGACATTTTATCTTGAAAAGTAAAATTGGTAGATGCTTTTATAATTCCTGTTACTTTTTTATTTAATTGAAAACGCTTTTCGTAGAATAAATTAAGTTTTGTAAAATCATTTGTGCTCCCATCAATCACCTCAACATTTGGATCTGTTGTTTTTAAATAAATATCATTGTAAATAGATCTGCTTACTTTTGCATAAAAATGAGTTCCTTTTTTTGCAAAAAATACATTGTCAAGATTATTATATGAATAATGAAAATTAACCTCTAAGTTATTAAATTTATAGTTATCTAATTCAAAAATATTACCCACAATATCTGGATCTACTTTTGGTTTTAATTTTGTGTATTCGTAGTTAATACCAGCACCTATATAACTATTTAGAGAATTAAAATTTCGGTTAACTTGATTGTCGAATTGAAAGTAATTATACTTAATATCATCAATACTAGTACCAGCATAAAATATTTGTTGGTCTAAAAGCACCCCTAACATATCATTTCTAAACCACCATTTTTTTTCTTTAGTAAAGTTTTTTTGATATTGAATTCTTGCTTTAGACTGTTCTGCAATATCAATATCGAAAATAATTCTTGAAGCTTTTCCTACAATATTTCTTCCAGTATAATTTAAAATTAAACCAACACCTCGATTGGTATCGTAATGTAAAGCCCCTTTAATTTGATTTTTCGAATGCTCGTACCCTGTAAGTTGCATTCCGAATTCTCCATTCTCTAGTACTGGTTTAAATGTCATTTTTTTAAACATCCTGGTTCCAAGAGATCTATTTACTCTATCAATTAATTCTTGCGATGTATAAGCTTTATTAGCCTCTATATTGGTTCTTGCTTTTACTAAATCTAAATTCACATCACTTATTCCCTTATAAATAATTGTATCTAAAATGATTTCATCTTTTCTATACGGCACATTATGATCCCTTTGTTTATAAGGTTTTAGCGTCTTTGCTAATTCAACAAATGCTTTTAAATTCAGTTTGGTAGCAACTTTTCCTTCCTCATAAATTGCTTCACTTTTATTAAAATCTCCTGTAGAATGAGTTAGATATGGCGTATGATCAATTAATATATCACACAATTTTACATTCACATCATTTTTTAAATTACTTGCCATCATACTCGTTTGAAATAAGATATTCGATATTTTTTTATCGAGCTCTTCTTTTGGCAACATACCGCCTCCTACGTTACTCCCAATAATAAAATCGGCACCAAGATCTATAGCAACATCAACAGGGAAGTTATTGAGAATTCCTCCGTCAACTAAAAGTGTGTTTTTATATTCTACTGGTTCAAAAACACTAGGAATAGACATACTTGCTCGCATTGCAACAGCCAATGACCCTTCTTTTAAAATCACTTCTTTACCATTTACAATATCAGTTGTCACAGCTCTAAAAGGAATAGGAAGTTTATCAAAATCTGAAATTCCAAACACAGGAAATGTGGATTTAGCTAAAAATTCTCTAAGTTTTTGATCTCTTAAAAGTGAAGAATTCATCTTTGGTTTCCCGTCCTTAATATCCATTTCAATTAAGTATTTTTTATACTCACTTTTTTCTTCTACACTTACATTTTTTAACGAAATATCACCTCCTAACAAATCACTCCAATCAGCATCATTTGCTATTTTTTCAATTTCATCACCAGAATAACCCATAGCATATAAACCACCAACGATGCTTCCCATACTAGTACCAACAATTAAATCTGGTACAATACCTAGAGAGTCTAGCGTTTGAATTACGGCTATATGTGCCAATCCTTTTGCACCTCCACCACTTAAAACCAATGCTACTTTTGGTTTTTCTTGCTGCGAAAAAATAACAGAAGGCATTAAAAAACAGGAAATTAATAAAACAATGCTTAGGGGGTATTTAATAAAAGTAAACATAATATGAGTTCATAAAATTGGAAATGTAAATCTACTACTTTATTCAAAAATAGACTTAATAAAAAAGAGGAGGTGGTAATATTATTTAAACCTATTTCTCAATCGGTAGTTCAGACAAACTCCCCCACTCTGTCCAAGATCCATCATAAACAGATTTATTTTTTACGCCCACAATTTCTGCAGCCAAGGCCAAAATACAAGCGGTCACTCCAGAGCCACAAGTAAAAACTAATTCTTTTGATTGGTACCCAGAAAACAACGCCTTTAATTCTTCTGTCGATTTTAGTTTGGTTCCATTTAATAAACTTGAATAAGGCATACTTTTAGAATTAGGAATATGCCCTGAGTGCAATCCTTCTCTAGGTTCTGGTGTTGTTCCTAAATATCGTTGGTGATTTCTAGCGTCTAAAACTACAACAGAAGTATCAGCAATACTTTCTAAAACTTTTGTATGCTTATGGATCAATCCTGAAAAATAATTTGCTTTGAAATTCCCAATTTTAAAATCAGTAGAATGCTCTTTTTGAGTTGGATATTTTACCTCAATCCAACTTGGTAATCCTCCATCTAAAATGGCACAATTATCGAAACCCATTGCTTTTAACATCCACCAAACTCTGGCGCAGGAATAATATCCGTAGATATCATAAACAACAATACAACTTTCATTATTGATTCCCAAAGCTTGGGCTTTCTCTTCAAACTTTTCTGGACTTAATAAGGTATTTGGAAACGGAGCATCAACATCAGAAAATACATTTTYWRKMWMTRRMRWKMGMKSASWTTYMWKTASMGMAMYSTCWTCRWCRWMTKMATCATCACACCCCGTAACTTTGGTCATGGTAGCATCAATCACAATTAAATCTGGGTGATTTAGATTCTCTTTCAACCAATCTACAGAAATTATTGGCGAACTTATTTTGAGTAGTTTATTCAATTTAATTATTTAAGTAGATGAGTAGAAATTTTAAAAAGCTATTTCACAGAGATACACGAAGAAGCACAAAGACTCCCAGAGAAAAAATGCTGCAGACTAAAAATAGTCCGTCTTTACGAGGGAAGTATGACCGAAGTAATCTCTTTAAAATTAGCTACTAACATTAATGAGATCGCTTCGTCACTCATGCTTCGTTTCTCGCGAAGACGAGTAAATCATCTTATACATCATAAAAAAAGTGCAATCTTTTTCCTATTTACCTTCATAATTATCATCCCAATTCTTAATATGCGGTTCTCCTAACTTACCAACAGATTTTGCTACTAGCATCGAAACTGCAGCATCACCCGTAACATTTACAACGGTTCTACACATATCTAACGGTCTGTCAATTGCAAAAATCAATGCCAATCCTGCTTCTGGTATTCCGGCATAACCTAAAACTCCAACCAACATTACCATACCCGCACCAGGAACTGCTGCCGACCCAATTGACGCCAAAGTTGCTGTAGCAATAATCCCTAATTGTGTGCCTAAGGTTAAATCCATACCGAAAGCCTGCGCAATAAAAACTGCCGCTACGGCTTGGTACAAACTGGTTCCATCCATATTTATAGTTGCACCAACGGGTAACACAAAACTAGAAACCTCTTCTTCTACACCTAAATGTTCCGTCACTCTTTCCATCGTAACAGGCAAGGTTGCTGCGCTTGAACTTGTAGAAAATGCCAATAACTGAGCAGGAGAAATTCCGTTCATAAAAAATTTAGGTTTCTTTTTAGTAAACACAAATACCAATACATTGTAAAATACTATCATGATCATCAAGCCTCCGACAACTGTTAAGGCGTACCATCCTAAGGCTTTAAATAAATCTAAACTTGGTGATTCTGCTACCAAAGCAGCCAACAATGCAAACACTCCATAAGGTGCTGCGAGCATAATTAAATCGACCATTTTTAAAATGACTTCATTAAATCCGTCAAAAAAATCTTTTACTGTCTTTCCTTTTTCTTCGGGAATTAAAATCAATCCTACGCCAAAAAATACTGCAAAAAATATGACTTGTAACATATTCCGATTGCTTGTTGCTGCAGCAAATATATTTTGAGGAACCAAATCTACCAAGGCTTGCAGTGGTCCTTGTTCTTTTTTTAATTCTGAGGCTTCTTTATACTTGGCTGTATTACCGCTATAATTTTCTACCATCTCCATCCTAGTTTTTTCGCTTATTGAACGACCTGGATTAACGATATTTACCAACAATAATCCGATAGAAACTGCAATTATGGTTGTGGTAATGTAAATGCCAATCGTACGCCCTCCCATTGCAGATAATTTAGAAATATCTTTTAAATCTGATACTCCTTTTATTAAGGCTGCTAAGATTAACGGAATTGCAATTAATTTTAATGAGTTGATAAAAATGGCTCCGAAAGGTTTTATCCAATCCTGAACGATTTCTTTACCGCCATCAAAGTTGCTCATCAAGATTCCGACGATAACTCCTAATAACATTCCCAATAAAATTTTCCAGTGTAATGCTAATTTTTTCATGTAGTTATAAATAATTTAAGAGTTGAAAGGTAGTAAATTATTTAAAATATTAGATTGATAAATTAACCCTAAAAAAGTTGCTATAATTTGTTTTTAAAATTCAATGAATATGTATTTTTGACACTCTATAAAACAAATATGAACAAATTAAAACAGCGATGGGGCTTAACATCTAATTGGCAGATACTTGCCATCATTTTAGCATTTTCAGTAAACGGATCTTTTGCTACTTGGATAGCCAAACCAATTACAGAATTTATCGGAATTAGTGCCGAAAACGATGGATGGTTGTTTTGGGTAATTCGGATTCCGTTGATATTTGTTGTTTATCAAACGACACTTCCTATAACAGGTTGGGTTTTTGGACAATTCAAATTCTTTTGGAATATGGAAAAGAAAATGTTGCGCAGAATGGGATTTAAGAATCTATTTCCTGAGGAATAGTTTCTGATTTTTGAATAAAATTCTCGTACAACCAAGCCAAAGTAAATGTCGGAATAATATCAGTACCAAAAAAACCTGCTTCTTCTCCAAATGAAATCAAACTCGCTACTTTACCAAAAGTACCTTTGTACATTTTTAAAATAAGATAGGCTGATAAAGGTGCCCAAAGAATATCCATGAACTCTCCCACTCCTGGAATTACAAAAGACAACATTCCAATTGCATCGTAGAGTATACTTAAAAGGAGCTTTTTATATTTTGATTGCATACGTTATTAAATTACAGACTTCAAAAAAAACAAATTACAAATAAAAAGCTTCAAGTCTCAAAAACATCAATTAACTGTCCCCTCACCTACAACTAACAACCTTTTTCTTACCGCAAAGAGCGCAATGTGATTTTTAACAAATAGCGAACATTGTGTAATCTCCTTGCGAACATCGCGGTTAAATATTCAAACTGAATACTGACAACTGAGACTAAGACCAACAACTATTAACCATCAACTAATAACTAAATTACTTCTTCAACTTATCTTTATACTGCTTCTGAAATTTCTCTAATTTCGGATTGATCACCACTTGGCAATATCCCTGCGTCTTATTGTTTTGATAATAATCTTGATGGTAATTTTCTGCCACATAAAAAGCATCAAAAGCGGTAACTTCGGTAACGATTCTATCTTCAAAAACCTGTGCATCATCTAAGGCTTTTACCATTTTATTCGCTGCTTCCATTTGAGAGATGTCATGATAAAAGACTGCTGATCTATATTGTGTTCCTTTATCTGCTCCTTGCTGATTTAAAGTCGTTGGATTGTGGGTGTTAAAGAAAATATCGAGTAAGGTTTCAAAGTCAATTACTGCTGGATTGTAGGTGATATGAATCACTTCTGCATGACCTGTTCTCCCTGAAGTAACTTCGCGATATGCCGGATTTTTTACATGACCGCCTGAGTAACCAGACTCTACTTTTAGTACGCCTTCTAATTGTTCAAAAATAGCTTCTGTACACCAAAAACATCCACCACCGAATGTCGCGTAATTCAAATTATCTGTCGTTTCCATTTTATTAATTTCTTTTTTGTGTGTTGATTTTTCTTGTGCTTGACTTGTACATCCAACAATCAATAAAACCAAACTTACATATTTTAATACTTTCATTCTGTTAATATTTTTTAGCTAGGTCGGATGACTTTCAAGATGATTACAAATCTAWAAAATTAACTCCCAACTTTATTTTATATTTATCCTYTTAAAAAACACCATGAAAACTACAAACTACATTCTAGTCTTATTTATTTCACTATTTGGCAATTCAGTCTTTGCACAAAGCATTCCTGTTAAAAAAAATACAACTCCGCTAACAATTGGAGAAACTGTTGAAATTCATTCAACAATTTTAAATGAAGATAGAATCCTAAATATTTATTTACCACATGGATATTCTAAAGATTCAGTTAAAGAATATCCTGTTATTTATTTGTTAGATGGAACTATTGACGAAGATTTTATCCACATAGCTGGCTTGGTACAGTTTGGTTCTTTTTCGTGGATTAATATGTTACCAGAAACTATTGTTGTCGGAATTTCAAACATCGATCGCAAGCGAGATTTCACCTTTCACACAGATGATAAAGGCTATACAAAAGAGTTTCCTACAACAGGACACTCTGCTCCTTTTATCAAATTTATCGAAAATGAATTGCAACCTTTTATCAAAAATAATTATACTACAAACGGAACCAACACTATCATCGGACAATCTTTGGGTGGTCTCTTAGCCACAGAAATATTGTTTAAAAAACCTGATTTGTTTGACAACTATATTATTGTAAGTCCAAGTTTGTGGTGGGACAATGAATCTCTTTTAGAATTTACTCCTGTAACTTATAAAACCAATAAATCAATTTATGTCGCGGTTGGTAAAGAAGGTGAAATTATGGAGCGCGAAGCCAAGGCATTGTATGAGAAGTTAAAACCACTCAACAAAAAAAACGCAAAAGTATATTATCAATTTTTCGAAAAACAACATCATGCCGATGCGCTGCATTTGGCTGTTTATGATGCGTTTGAGAAACTGTTTTACAAAAACTTGATTTTTCGCATAAAAAAAAATTAAATACATTATTAAAATTGAATTTATCTTGATGTTGTACAGGTTAAAACAAACTACTTATTAGATATACTTGTTTTATATACATATTACATATACTTTTGTAATCTTAAATACAATGTCATGAAAAACATATCATTAAAATTAGACGATTCCGTTTTTGGAGAAACTGAAAAAATATTATCCCGAATAAAAAAACCTAGAAATAGGTATATAAACGAGGCTCTTGCATATTATAACAAACTTCAAAAAAGATTAATTCTCGAGAAAAAACTCAGAAAGGAATCAGATTTAGTCAATTCAGACTCTTTAGATGTATTAAAACAATTCGAAAATATTGATTATGCAGATTAAACAATTCGAAATTTGGATTGCAGATCTGAATCCTCAAATTGGTACAGAACCGGGTAAGTCAAGACCAATTCTTACAATTCAAACAAATCTATTAAATAAGATTCCTCATCCTTCAACCATCATTTGTCCTATAACTACCAATGTAAAAATGGATTCAGAAATTTTACGTGTACATCTAAAAAAAGGAATGGGAAATCTCCATCAAAATTGTGATATAATGATTGACCAACTTCGGGCAATCGACAATAAAAGGCTAACAAAAAAGGTTGGAAACTTACCATCAAATTTAATTGATATTGTAAAGGAAAATATTAAAATTATAATAGACCTGGAATAAAACACATGCGCCATACTCCATTAAAGTTTAGATATTTAACTAAGTTATTACTAATTTAAAAACTACACTATGAAGAATTTAATTTTTATTTTAATTATTTTATTAAGCGCTCTTTCCTGTAAATCTCCAATCCGAGATTACACTAAATCGGAAATTGATTCAATTTTATTATATGATTTTAATGACAAACCTATTTCAATTGAATCCTTAACTAGTCAATGGAATAAAAGGATTCAAGACAATGAAGAAATAAATGCCAAAATAGAAAATCTTGAAATAGTAAGTATTATTGACAACAAAACAAATAAAAAAATTCTTGTTTTATTAGGGAGCACAAATAGGAGGTCTATCAAAACAGCAACTAAATTAAGTAAATTTAAAAACGGATTGAAATTAAGTGACATAACCGTAACTTGCAAGAACTGCACTAGTGATTTGAATATTCAGTTGAGCAATGGAAATTGGAATTGTGTTAGCGATGAAAACGAAAATAATCTATGTACGAAAATAGAAACTTTAAGATCTGAATAAATAGCCGTTACAATAACATCTATAAAATGACAAAATTGATTTTCATATCATTAATTTTAGTCGGGAATTTAACTTTCGGACAAGAATCAATATCAGATTGGAAAAAGCTTAACGAATCGATGTCAATGAAAAGTTATGTGGAAAATCAAGCATATGAATATTTAAAATTCAACAATGCAGTCCAAGACTCAATTTCGATAAAAAAAATAAAAATATCTCACGAAGGAGTAGATACTGAAATAATTATTCGTGATTTCTCGAATGTAAAAAACCCATTGATAGTTATTAACCAATACCCAATAGAGGGTTTAAATGTTTTGGAATTTATCTCTTTGAGTGATATTGAAAAAATAGACTTGTACAAACCAAGTGACGAATTATCTGGAATTTATGGTTCATTAGCAAAATACGGATTGATTGATGTTGAAATGAATAACCGAAAATGGAGAAAACTAAAAAGAAAATATGGTCGTAGATAATGGGTCCCATTTATTACTATTCTCCCTTCGGAATTTGACCACTTGGAAACTGCACCAAACTCTCCGCACCATTTTTAGCAACACTTACAACTCCAAATAGATAATTATCTATCACAATATTTTTTAATGTATAGTCATTTCTCAAACCAACATATCGGCTATATTCCCATTGTGGGCTGGTTGTATTTCGCCAATAAATTTTATATCCTATAATATTATCATCATCACTCATGTCCCATTTTAAACGAGTAGATGGTTGTACAGCACCACCAATCATAACATTTTGAGGGGCAGTTGCTGCGGATGCCAATGAAGCCAAAGTCAAACAATTTACCGTCGCTAGTTTAGAAACATACTCAAAATCAACACCTTCAATTACATCACCATATTCAATTCCTTCGCTACTTCTTAWATCTTGATGTTGCCTGTTATAATTCTCGTGAGTTTCCATAATTCTGATGCCTGTAAACCCTGCATCATTAAATGGTCTATGATGTCCGCCTCTACCAAAACGATCCAAACGATAAATCATAATTGCATCGAGATTGGTCATATACGCATCGGTTAATTTGTCAATATATCGTGCCAATTGTCGTGAAGGCCCATCAACYTCTCCGCCATAAAAACGCATGCTTTTTCGCTGCTTATCTGTAGTTTTCATAGAAATCGCTTCAGAAAAAACTCTAAAAGTTGAGTTGTCAATAACGCCATCAATTCCGTGGATATTACCAATCATATCATTATTTAAAACTGCCAAAATATCCCAGTTATTTTCTATTGCATGTGCTGCTAATATCTTTCCGCCAAACAAACCTTGCTCCTCTCCAGACAATCCTACATAAATAATCGAAATAGGAAATTCATATTTAGACAACAATCTGGCAACTTCAATTGTGCCCGCCATTCCTGTTGCATTGTCATTGGCTCCGGGAGCATCTGAAGTAAAATTATTTGGATCTGATACTCTCGAATCAATATCTCCAGACATCATTACATACCGATTTGGGTGTTTTGTACCTCGCTGAATCGCGACAACATTTACCACTTTCGTATCGACTATAATTCTTCTACCATCCGCTTTTACAATATCGCTGATATAATTTACCTCTAAGCAATTATTACAATCGCTAGAAATAGTTTCAAACTCAGATTTTATCCAACGTCTAGCAGCACCAATCCCTCTAACATTAGAAACGGTATCAGAAAGTGTATGCCGCGTACCAAAACCCACAAGTGTTTCAACATCTGCTTCTAATCTTTCAGCAGATAATGATTCAGAAAGTTCTTGTAAGAGCCCTTCGATTTGAGATTGTGCATTAGCACTAAAAATAACTCCAATAAAAAAGATAAGAATTTTTAAATTTAGATATTTCATAAAATTATATTTTCAGGTTTTCARTCGCAGCAACCACTTTTTCAATCATCTCATCCGTCACATCTAAATGGGTAACCATTCGTAATTTTCCATCGCCCATACCAATCATTAAAATATTTTTATCGGCTAATCTTTGTACAAATTCATTTTCATCAATTCCATCTGCGGTATAAAAAATAACGATATTCGTTTCAATCGGTTCTACCTTTTTTATGAGGGGTGATTTCTCTAAAGCAACCCCCAATCGCTTTGCCATAGCATGGTCATCAGCCAATCGATCTACGTGATTGTCCAACGCATAAATTGCCGCAGCAGCCAAATAGCCCGCTTGTCTCATCGCACCACCCAATAATTTACGAATTCGATTTGCTTTCTTAATATGCTCTTGAGTTCCCAACAATAAGGAGCCAACTGGCGCACCCAAACCTTTGGACATACAGATAGAAATGGTATCAAACAAGGCTCCATATTGCTTTGGATTTTCTCCTTTTGCAACCATCGCATTAAACAATCGCGCACCATCTAAATGATAATTCAAATTACTTTTTGTGCAAACTTCTTTTATTTTTTTGAGTTCATTAATATCCCAACAAGCACCTCCGCCTTTATTGGTCGTATTCTCTACAGTCACCAAACTCGTTGTTGCCAAATGGAAATTCTCTGGATCGTTAATTAATTTTTCAACTTGTGATGCTGTAAACATTCCGCGATCACCATCAATCAAAGCGCAAGAAACTCCAGAATTAAAGGATGCCCCTCCTCCCTCAAAATTATACACATGTGCCCATTTATCACAAATGAGTTGATCAGAAGGTTGGGTGTGAATTTTAATTGCCGTTTGATTTGCCATCGTCCCAGAAGGGAAAAATAGTGCTGCTTCTTTGCCAAACATTGCGGCAACTTTTGCTTCTAATTTGTTGATGGTAGGGTCTTGTTTAAACACATCGTCACCAACTTCGGCGTTCATCATTGCATCCAACATTCCTTTTGTTGGCTTGGTTACGGTGTCACTAATTAAATTTATTTGCATGGGATAATTTTTTTTAATTCATTCCGATTGGCGAACCATCTGGAATCTTAACTGGGTTTACTTTTTTATATTTTGAGGAATCCTTTTTAAAGGATTCAATATTTTTTCTCAATGCTGCATTGTACATTTTTTGAACTCCAAAAACACCGTTTGATTTTAAGAAAATATCAATTTCATCAATCTTAAAATTTGCGATTGCTCTTACTTGCTGATACGTTTTTTCGTTGGATGCCAAATAAAATAAATGTTGCAATACTTGATTGTTGACTACATTTTGCAATTCTGATAAATACGAATCTTTATATTCCTTTTTAAAAGAATTTTTGATGAGTGCATCTATCAATTCATCCAATCCTAATTGCGAATTGTCCAAACTTTTATGTTGCACCAATCGTGCTGCTCTTTCGGGATGCAACAAAAATGACAAGGTCATTGCAGATGCCGTTTCTACCACAGCAAAAGGATCAAAAGCGACTCCTGTTTTACTTTTAAATGATTCGCGAGTTCTGTTGTAACCCATCGCTCTTGGAGGAAATAATGCTAATAAATTCTTCGGAATTGCAATTTCATTGACATCAATGGTTTTTAATAATACCGATAATGCTTTGCGCTCATCATCACCAGAAACTCTTGATACTATTTGCTGATTTCCATTTTTAACTGCATAACTATAATCCAATCCGCCAATCAATTTTGCAACTGCTTCTGTTTGATAACGATGAAAAAAATATAGGGGTACAAACACATCTTCTAAAACCGAATATGGTTCTGTGGATTTAATATTATCCGCAGAAAAATTAGCAATTGCCATTTTACGAACTGCCAACACATTTTCTAATTCCGATGAAATATCCGAACCGTTATCCCATAAATGTGCAGTCGAACTCGCACTTCCACTTGGTCTTGCATCAGCATCCGACAAGTATTTCATTCCACTTTCAAAAGCATCATTTAATATTTTTTGAAGCGCATCATTTTCATTCGAATCAAAATCTTGATATGCATAAGCAACCGTGACTTTATCCCAATCGCCGATAGCCACAGTATAAGCATCCGAAAAATCAATCTTTCCGTTTTTGATATTTATTTGTGGATGCGGATAATCCATCACCGAAGCTCTGTCGATTGTACTCGCAGCAAAATTGTGCGAAAACCCGATGGTGTGTCCAACCTCATGTGCTGCCAATTGTCGGATTCTAGCCAATGCCATTTCTAAGGCAAATTGGTCGTCAACATCATT
>NVSL01000015.1 GCA_002401215.1 Flavobacteriaceae bacterium
AACTGGGGATGTATTCCTACCAAGGCTCTGTTAAAAAGTGCACTGGTTTTTGATTACATGAATCATGCTTCCGACTATGGAATATCTGTAACCAATCCTAAAGCAGATCTAAAAACTATGGTTAGCCGGAGCAGGGAAATCGCTGGTGGAATGAACAAGGGTATTCAGTTTTTATTTAAGAAGAATAAAATAGAGCATGTAAAAGGATCAGCAACCTTAAAGGCGCAAGGTGTTGTGGAGGTTGAAGATGGTGGCAACAAACAGGACGTAAAAGCAAAGCACATAATCATTGCAACTGGTGCCAGGTCTACAGATCTGCCAAATATAGTACAGGAYGGMAARAAGRTMATTGGATATAGAGAAGCGATGACCTTAGCTAAACAACCTAAGACGATGATTGTTGTTGGATCTGGAGCCATTGGTGTAGAGTTTGCCTATTTCTATAACTCACTTGGTACAGAAGTTACTATAGTAGAATTTATGCCAAATGTAGTTCCTGTTGAAGATGAAGATGTCTCTAAACAATTAGCGCGTTCGTTTAAAAAGAGTGGTATAAAAATTATGCTTTCTGCTGAAGTAACAAGTGTTGATACTTCTGGAGAAGGTGTTAAAGCAACTGTAAAAACCAAAAAAGGTGAAGAAGTTCTGGAAGCAGATATTGTACTTTCGGCAGTAGGTATAAAATCGAATATCGAAAATATTGGATTAGAAGATGTAGGCATTGTTACAGATAGAGATAAGATTATAGTAAACGATTATTACCAAACTAATATCCCAGGGTATTATGCTATAGGAGATGTAACTCCTGGACAAGCATTAGCACACGTAGCATCTGCTGAAGGTATTTTGTGTGTAGAAAAAATTGCGGGACAACATGTTGAGGCTTTAGACTATGGTAATATTCCAGGTTGCACCTATTGCTCTCCAGAAATTGCATCTGTTGGCTTAACTGAACAACAAGCTAAGGACCAAGGGATAGATATTAAAGTGGGTAAATTCCCATTCTCAGCCTCTGGAAAAGCAAGTGCTAGTGGACATAAAGATGGTTTTGTAAAAGTAATTTTTGATGCTAAATATGGCGAATGGTTAGGTTGCCACATGATTGGTGCTGGAGTGACTGATATGATTGCTGAAGCTGTTTTGGGACGTAAACTAGAAACTACAGGGCATGAAGTATTAAAAGCTGTGCATCCTCATCCTACAATGAGTGAAGCTGTTATGGAAGCGGTTGCTGATGCTTATGATGAAGTGATTCATTTGTAAACTAGAAAACATAAATAAACAATTTTATGAAAAACTACCTTTTAATTTTAATATGCATGATATCAGCCTTTACAATGATGTCTCAAGAAAAAAAAGGTGTAATAAAGACTGATATTAGTGGTATTAACGACTATAATTTCTATCAACTAGGCTATGAATTTAACATAAAAGAAAATAATTCTTTTGAAGTAGGCATAGGCTTTGGCTCAGAAAGAGGTATAAATATTTATGGCTTAAGTTTACAAGGTCGCTATTATTTAAATAATATAAGTAAGATTATTGCTCCCGAAGGGTTTCATGTAGGCCCAAGAATATTAGCTATTTATGCAGAATCAAATGAAAGTAGTGCATTTATTGGCAAAGAAACTGCTTTTAGTTTTGAAATTGATGGGTTAATTGGATATCAATTTCTTATTAGTAACATCATAACTTTAGATCCATACATTGGAGGAGGAATTGCAATTGTTGAAAATCAAACAGTAACTGGTTTGGTTTGGGGAGTTACTTTAGGTGTTGCTTTTTAAATACTTAAGTTTGTTTACATAAAACTTTGGATAGCCAACTCATAACTTTGCAATCCAAAACCTAAAATAATCTTAATAGTTACCACAATCATTGCTTAGTGGTTTATGAATTAATATATTTGAAAACTAAACAATCCTTATGAATAAAATCCTTCTCTTTCTTTTGCTGGTTTCTCAAGTTATAATTGGGCAAACGGTTGATTATAGCAACGAAGATTATTATTATATCCGCAAAACAAAGCATCTTAAAATTGCAATGGACAATGAGAATATCACCATTAAAAATGATGTTTTAGAGCAGGCAAAATTTAATTCGTCTAATAAATTATTTTACGCTAACGAGAATATTTACACCGATAGTTTTACCGAGATTGAAGATATTGAAGCTTTTACTATCGTGCCATCTACTCATAAAAAAATGATGGTTGCACATTTTGAAACCAAAGATCAAATTGGTGGCAGTGTTTTTTATAGTGATAGTAAGGCAATCAACTTTGTTTTTCCGGCGGTAACAAAAGGAGCAGAAACTATGTTGACTTATAAAGAGAGTGTTAACGAGCCACATTTCTCTAGCACTTTTGCTTTTGGATCTGGTGTGCCAATTCAAGAATCGGTTTATTCTGTTGAAGTTGATAAGTCAATCGAATTGGGCTTTTCTACTTTTAATTTTGACGGATTCGACATCAGTTATGAAAAAAAAGAAAATCTAAAAACGACTATTTACACTTGGAAAGCTAATGATATAATCGCATTTGAAAAAACTAAAAACAGTTTATCTATGCTAAAATATTTGCCGCATGTTATTGTTTACATCAAAAATTATAAGGTAAAGAATAAGACAACATCAATCTACAATAATTTGGATGGTTTGTATGAATGGAATGCATCACTCAATAATCAAATTGAAAAAAGTGATTTATCCGAAGTGCATAAAATCGCAGAAGATTTAACAAAAGATTTAAAAACAAATGACGAAAAAGCCAAAGCAATTTTTAAATGGGTTCAAAAAAACATCAATKATGTAGCCTTTGAATATGGCATGGGCGGATTGATTCCGAGAGATGCTGCCAAGGTTTGCAACAAACGATATGGCGATTGTAAAGACATGGCAAATTTACTTTTTGAAATGTTGACTTATGTTGGTATTGACGCACATCATACTTGGATTGGCTCTCGAAATAAACCTTATACGCATGCTGAAATCCCCACCGGGAAAGTTTATGACCATATGATCACTGTCGCTTTTATAAACGATAAAATTGTGTTTTTAGATGCTACTGACAATTATGTTCCGTACGGAATGCCGAGTGCATTTATACAAGGAAAAGAAGGAATGGTTGGAATTTCTGCCACCGATTACAAAATTATTACAGTTCCTGAACAAGTCAAAGAAAAAAATACAACAACTATTAAAACGACCATTACTTTAGAGAATGACATTTTAAAAGCATCGGGAAAAAGAACAATGACAGGGTATGAAATGGTTGATTTTGAGTATGATGTTAAGTTTTCAAAAGATGACAAAACAGACGCACAATACCTCAGCACCAAATTAGCAATTGGAAATAATAAGACCAACTATACCAATATTGATTTGGGTGATTTTACGGCACACGATGCTTCTTACACCATTTCTTATGACATTGAAATGAGCAATTACATCAAGAAATTTGGAGATAAAATATTTTTAAATCTGAATTTAGAAAAGCCACTTTCAAAAGATATTATCAAAGTTGACACCCAAAAATATGGTAAAGAAATTGCTCATAAATACATCCGTAATTACGAAACTACTTTTGTGATTCCTGATGGTTATATTTTAAAATCGGTTCCAAAAGACATTTCAAATCAACAAGAAAAATATGGATATTCATTTACATTTACCAAAAAAGAAAATGAATTGATTCTAAACAAACAAATCTATTTGAATACTTTAGCGATGCAAAATAATGAGTTTGAAGCTTACAATATTTTTATTAAAAGTTTAATCAAAGCCTATAAAAAAAGTATTGTTTTAGAAAAAATTTAATATATAATTAGGTCTCGACTGCGCTCGACCAAACAATGACTTGGTGTTTAATAAAATGAAATACCTTTCAATAATTTTAATAATCCATCCCATGAAAAAAACACTATTTATATCTCTATTCCTAATTTCAATTTCTGGATTTTCGCAATATTATACCACCTATGATTGGGACGATAATCCAACCACACACGAAATATCTGTTGATGAAGCAAAAGAATCATCCATCGCTATTTTAAAGAAAAAAATTATTGAATTTAATCAATCAAAAATAACAAATGATATTTCCGTTTATGAAACTACGCATAATATTATTCGTGTAAATGATGAAGCAGGTGTTGCAAGACATACGCAGATCTACATTCCGATGTATCTCGTTGCTAAAATTGAAACTTTAAAAGCGAGAACCATCAATAAAGATGGAAAAGTAACTGACTTAGACGAAAATAATATCAAGCAAATTGAGAATGTTGATGAGTATGGCGATTTTCAAATATTTGCAATTGAGGGAGCAGAAATAGGTTCAGAAATCGAAGTGATGTACACGCTTAAAAAAGACTATTCTCCTTTTGGAACAGAAACTTTACAAACCGATTATACCATACAACGTGCTGAAATGGTTTTTATCACCAATAATTTAATTGGCGAAATTAAAACTTACAATACGGATATGGAATTTGAGCGAACCTATTTAGACAACTTRTTGGTTAATGAATTGGTCGTTTCTAACATATTACCAGTGGCTACTGAGGATTATGCCGCAACAGACGCCAATAAAATTTATGCTGCGTACCAATGTTTTGGCAACCCAGATTTAACGCAAGAAAGTTTATGGAGCAATACGATTGGGAATATTGCGAGTAGTTTTTTTCCTGAGAAAATATCAAAAGTTGTGATTGACGAAATCAAAAACAACATTATGAAAGAAGAATCGATTGATATTTCTAACTATAAAAAAGCAGCGTTAATTGATAATTATGTGAAAAGTAATTACAATGTGGTTGACAATAACAATCCGCAATTAGAAGAAATTGAGTTCATTCTTAAAAATAAAACCGCAAGTAATTTCGGGATTTTAAAAGCGTATGCTCACTTTTTAAAGGCATTCGAAATTGAGTATGAAATTGTAGTAACATCGAATAGATATACCCACAGGTTCGATCCTGAGTTTTACAATCCGAGTGCTTTGCGTGAGTTTTTAATTTATTTACCTACCTTAAAACAATACATTTCTCCTGACAGATTAGATTACAGATTGAGTGAAGCTCCGGCAAATATTTTAGGAAACTACGGCGTATTTATCAAAAGTGATATGAGTCATCATTTTGAAAAAATCACACAAAATGATCCAGATTACAGCCGCGTGCAACGTGAAATGAATATTTCTTTTACGGATGATTTTGACAAAGTAATTGTTGATGAATCACAAAAATATACCGGCCATTGGTCAATTTTATACCGCGCTTTGATGACCTATTATACGGGACAAGACAAGGCGGATGTTGAAGATCAATTAACAGGATCGGGAATTGAAGATAAGAATACGACCAAGTTTGAAGTGGAGAATCCAGATATGAATCAAACAGAATATAATGTGCCTTATATTGTACATAGTACAATAGAATCATCAGCATTGATAGAGGAAGCAGGAGATAGTTATATCTTTAAAATAGGAACGGTGATTGGGGTACAAAGCGAATTGTATCAAGAAAAGGAACGTGCTAATCCTATTGAAATGCAATATCCAAATCAGTATAATTATACCATTACAGTTGACATTCCGAAAGGATATTCTTTAGAAGGATTAGAGTCTTTAGAGTTACATAAAGAGTTGGTGGTTGATGGAAAAAAATTGTGTTATTGGGAATCTAATTATGAAGTAAAAGGTGACCAATTAATTATTACAATTGAAGAAGCTTATAAAGTAAATGACTTCCCAAAAGAAGAATACGAAGGTTTTAGAAATGTGATTAACGCAGCATCAGACTTTAATAAAGCTGCTATTTTGTTTATGGCGGAGTAGTCACAAATCATTGATTAGATGACTCAAAGTCATCTAATCAATGTGCTATTGTTCGTGTTTTTTTATTGCCTTTGTTGATATTTTTCACCAATAAATTAACAAAAAATCTGTTGGTAAAAAACAGCAAAAGTGGCAGAATAATTTTAAAATAAAAAGAGAAGTAACCATCTCTTCGGATTGATTACTTCTCTCACTATTCAAACAATTTATAAGCTCGAAATTACAAAATATTTTTGTAATACCTTTATTTCTAGATATTTATTTCCAAAACAAATCTACTCACTCACTGTCCCTGTCAAAAAGCTAACTCCTTTTCTTAAAGGGTTTCCAGAAGCTCTGCGCAATAATACAACTTGCCCACAATGCCAAATGGCATCAGCAATAGGGCCGTTGAGTTGGTTCCAAAAAGGGAATTCACTCGAACCCTTATCAGAAACAAATTCAATTTTAAATTCATCAAAACTTTCTACTTTTTGAAAAATCATACTCGCAGTTTTAAAATTTTCTAAGGTTTCTTTTCGTTTTTGCTCATAGGTTAAAACAGGGATTTTTTTGGTGCGGTCATTTGGAACTTTTAAAGCGGAGTTTACAATCACACGAGACAAGCTCAAAATATGATCTATGGTTTCTTCAGTAGTTCTGCCTTCTTCACTGGGTTTATATTTTAAATCCTCAGGTCTCAAATCTTCAGTCGCCCAACGGTAACGAAAACCCAATCCGTCAATCATTCTTGCAGTCACAGTCCCAACTGTATATTCTGAGTAATATTCTGGGACTTCATAATAAGGTAATTCGGTTGTGTTCATTTTTTCTTGAGCTTTTATAGAGGTGATACTTAAAATAAGTGCAATTACAAAAGTGATTTTTATCATCAGTTTGGGTTTTAATTTAAAAGAGGAAGTTACATAAATTAAACAGGTTATGGATTCCCGTTTCCACGGGAATGACACTTCTGGGTTTCATACAAGAAACAAGTCTAACAAAAAACCCGAAACAAATAAAATGTTTCGGGCTCTTATAAAGTCTCAACTTTGGATTTCTGCCTTCGCAGGAATGACAAATTAAAAAATTAGTTGTTTTTTCTATCAGCTTTTTTCTGTGCACGCTCCATTTTACGTTGCGCTTTTGCAGCATCTTTACGTGTTTGTTTTTGTTCTGGGGTCAACACCAAGTCAACAATTTGACCCGCATAAAACAAACTATCCTTATCAATTTCTGACACATCAACTTCTTGTTCATCTGCCAATTGTTGTGCATAGATATCAATCTCATCTTGCGATACCCAACCACCTCCAAGTGATTTGTACAAACTAATATAAGAAGTTAATAATTCTTGATAATTCTGAGTGAATTGCAATTGAGAATCAAACTCTTGTCGTTGATTTTCTATCACCTCTAAATAACTTGTTACACCTTGATAATAGCGTTCTCTAGACAAGTAACTTGCATTTTTTGCAGCTTTTAGCATATACTGATTCGCAACCAATTCATCTTTCAATGTCGATATTTCAATCARAGAATTGTCAACTTCTAACAAAGCATTTAGCACTGTAAATTCGTAACTGTACAGAGATTGTTTTGCAACTTCTCTCTGAATCTCAACACGTTTTTTGTTTTTACCCCATTCAAATAATGGCGCTGCAAGATTCGCACCTGCACTCCAACCCAATCCGTTTGATAATATATTTGAAAGGTCATTAGACCCTACGCCAATCAATCCTGTTAAACTAATTGAAGGAAATCGTTGCGCTTGCGCCACACCTACATACGCATTTTGAGCATGGTAAATTTGTGCTGATTGCAACACATCTGGTCGACGTTGTAATATWGCTGATGGAATTCCGGATGGAATATCACCAGGTAATTTATAGTCCGTTAAGTTTTTATGAACAGGTAATGAGTCAGGAGCTTTTCCCAATAATACACTCAAATTATGCTCTGCAAAAGCAATCTGTCTTTTAAATTTAGGAACCGAAACTTGCGTAATTGCTTTCTGAATTTGTGCTTGATTTACATCAATAATGTTGGTGTATCCTTCATCAAACCTCGCTTGAATAATTTCTAATGTGTTCTCTCGAAGTGCCAATGTACTTTCAGCAATTTCTAAACGCGCTTTAAAATCTAATAACACAAAATAATTTGTTGCGACCTCGCTAATCAAAGCARTTTCTAAAGCTCTTTTTCCATAAAAGGRTGATAACAAATCTGATTTAGCAGCTTCAGTACCACGTCGGTATTTACCCCAAAAATCAATTTCCCAACTTGCAACAGCGGAGGCTCCGAACGAATTAACATTAAAATTAGAGGGAGCGCCAAATGGCATATTTGTTCTACCCGCATTGGCTTGCACACCAAACTTCGGTCCCATATCCGCTTTGGTAAAACTTACGTTAGACCTTGCTTGCTCAACCCTACTTGCGGCAATAAGCATGTTTTTATTTTCGCGCAAAGCAGTTACAATCAACGTGTCTAAATCTGGGTCATTAAATATTTCCCACCATTTTAAATTGATGATACTATCGGTTAAAACGGCATATCTATATGCGTCTTTACTTTTTGTTTCTGGTTGATGATAATTAGGACCTACAGCACAAGACTGAACGATAAAAATCAATACACCAACTACGAAGGATATTTTTAAAATCTTTTTCATCATTACGAATTTGCGGTTTCTAATTCTTTTGCTTTTTCCTGATCTCTTTTCTTTTCATATCCTGCCAATTTTCCAATCAAAACAAAAAGCATTGGATACATAAACACCCCAAGAAAAGTGGCTACAGACATTCCGCCTAATAGTGCCATACCCATTACTTTTCTTGATTCTGCTCCAGATCCAGATGCAACAACTAAAGGGAATACTCCCAATATAAAAGAAAATGCTGTCATCAATATTGGACGGAAACGAGATCTTGCAGCCGCAATTGCTGCTTCAAACAAACTTAATCCCTTTTTAAACTCATCATTTGCAAACTCAACAATTAAAATCGCATTCTTAGCTGCCATCCCAATTAGCATCACAAAAGATACCTGAGCAAAAATATTATTTTCAAAAGTTGGGCTAATCAATCTTCCTACCCATAAGAAAAACAAAGCTCCAAAAATAGCAAATGGAGTTCCCAATAAAATAGCAAATGGAAGCGACCAACTTTCATATTGTGCGGCTAAAATTAAAAATACAAACACCAATGAGAATGTTAGAATAACACCTAATGATCCTGATGCTTTTTCCTCTTGAAAAGACATTGCATTCCATGAGTAACTCATTTCAGAAGGCAGTACTTGGGCAGCGACTTCCTTTAGTGCTTTTCTGGCATCATCAGAAGTGTATCCCTCAGCAGGAGTTCCTGTTACTTCTACCGAACGAAATAAATTGAAACGATTTGTGTAATCTGGACCTGAAATAGGTTTAACAGTAGCAATTGTTGATAATGGAACCATATCACCATCTCTATTTTTTATAAAGAATTTATTGATACCCGATTCATCTACACGATATTCAGGTTCTGCTTGTATATATGTTTTATACAATCTTCCAAATCGAGTAAAGTCATTAACATAAGCACCTCCCATAAATGCTCCAATAGTTGTGTAAAGGTCATTTAAGTTGAGTCCTAATTTTAGGGCTTTTTCTTTATCAATATCTAAAAACCGCTGAGGAACTGTTGCTTGAAAAGTAGTACCTGCTCTTCCAATTTCAGGACGTTCATTTACGGCTTTCAAAAATTTCATTGTATTATCAGACAAATATTCAGGTGTCTTTCCAGCTTTATCTTGCAGCATAATACTAAATCCAGAACCACTTCCTAAACCTGGAATTGCAGGTGGGCCAAAAGCAAAAGCTTGAGCATCTTTTACTCCAAAATATAATTTTTGATTTATACTTTTAGTGATTTCCGCAGCTGTACGATCTCTTTCTGACCAATCGCGTAATCCCACGAATAAAAAACCTGTATTAGAAGTCATTGCTCCTGATAAAATACTAAAGCCAGTAAGTGTGGTAACATATTCTGCTTCGGGAATATTCATTAATATTTTTTCAATTTCACTTGTAACAACGTCTGTTCTTTGGATTGAGGCTGCATTTGGCAATTGCACATTGACCATTAGATAGCCCATATCTTCCTCTGGAATAAATCCACTTGGAACCAAACTTCCAAATATTCCAGCACCTATTGTCATTATTATTATAAAAACAACACTACGTTTTAATTTTCGAGAAACAACACCTGTAAAACTTACATAAGATTCTGTGGTCTTATCTACTCCTTTATTAAACTTACCAAAAAACCACCCTAGAGGGCCCTTATATGGTTTTGGTTCTTTTAATAACAAAGAACATAATGCTGGACTTAAAGTAAGTGCATTAACAGAAGAAACTAATACAGAAACAACAATGGTTATTGCAAATTGTTGATAAAGAAGCCCAGTTATTCCTGCCATCATCGCTACTGGAATAAATACAGCAACCAATACTAATGTGGTGGCAATAATTGGAGCCGTTACTTTTGCCATTGCATCCAACGTCGCCTCTTTGGCTTTCATTCCTTTCGCTATATTTACTTGTACAGCCTCAACAACAACAATGGCATCATCAACCACTATTCCAATAGCCAAAACTAATCCTAACAAGGATAAAACATTAATAGTAAATCCTAATGCAGGAAAGAAAATAAAAGCCCCTATTAATGAAACTGGAATTGCCAATGTTGGAATTAGGGTTGCTCTCCAATCTTGAATAAAGATAAAAACTACCAATATCACTAATAATAAAGCTATAAATAATGTTACAATAATATCCTTGATACCAGCATCAATTGCTAAGGTAGTATCCATAGAAACATCATATCTGACACTTTCTGGAAAACTTTTTGAAAGTTCTTCCATTTCGGCTCTAATACTTTGTGCTAATTCAAGACCATTTGATCCTGGTGCTTGATACAARGCAATAATTGCTGATGTTTTACCATTTAGCCTAGAAATCATATTATAGGTTTCCACTCCTAAATTGATAGTGGCAACATCTTTTAACTTTATTTGAGAACCATCACTTTGTGTTCTTACCACAATATTACCAAAGGATTCCGGAGAATTAAAGCGTTCTGGTAATCGAACCGTGTAAGTGTATTCTGTACCAGCAGGTGCTGGTTCAGCTCCAAATTTACCTCCCGGAACAATTATATTTTGCTCATTAATGGCATTGATAATTTCTGGAACCGTTAAACTCAATTGCGCTAATCGATCGGGTTTTATCCAAATACGCATCGAATAATCTGAGGCTCCTAAAACATCTACCCTACCAATTCCTTTTGTTCTTGCCAGTTGATCTTTAATATTGATTAAAGCATAATTACCCAAAAAATTCTGATCGTATCTACCATCTGATGTTAAGGTTACCAACATTAACATACTCGGCAACGATTYTTGCGTTGTAACTCCTAATTTCGTTACTGCTGCAGGAAGTTTTGCAGTAGCCGCAGATACTTTATTTTGAGTTAATACCGTATTCATATCAGGGTCGGTTCCTACCTCGAAAGACACATCAATAGCCATACTACCATCATTGGCGTTTGTAGATTTCATATAAATCATGTTATCTACACCATTAATTTGTTGCTCTAACGGAGTTGCAACAGATTCTTCTACATTAATTGCATTTGCCCCAGTATAATTCGCACGTACTTGTACAATTGGAGGTGTTAGATTCGGATACTGCTCAATTGGTAATCCTATTAATGAAACGCTACCTGCAATTACAATAATAATTGCAATAACCATAGCCACAATTGGGCGGTGTACAAAAAAATTTCCTTTATTCTCAGCCATACTTAGTTAATTAAAGATTTGTTTGACTTTTAAACTCGGTCACTTCAGGTATCACTTCCATTCCTGATCTTATTTTTTGTAACCCCTCAATAACTACCTTATCTTTGGCGTTTACACCTTTTTTGATAATCCATAAATCACCTATTTTTTCACCGACTTCAACTTGTTTGGTTTCTATCTTATTTTCAGAATTGACTATAAATACAGAATACAACCCTTGAAGTTCAGTAACACTTTTTTGTGGAACTAGTATTGCTGCTTCTATATTTTTTACTTTTATTTTTACTCTTGCAAACTGACCTGGGCGAATAAATCCGTCGGGATTTGGAAATGTGGCTTGTAATAATATTGATCCGGTTTTTTCATCAATATTCCGATCAATAAAATCCATTTCCCCTTGATGTTTATAAAGTGAACCGTCTGATAAAATTAACTCAAAACTTGGCTTATCAGTTCTTTTCGGATTATTTATATACTCTCTTGCCATCAATAAATATTCATTTTCCGAAAGAAAAAATTGAACCCTAATGGTTTTAATATCTGAAACGGTATTTAATATAACTGGGTTTGGATCTTTACCTACAAACTCTCCTTCTCTTGCTAAGGTTCTTCCAATAACACCATTAATAGGAGAATACATTTTTGTATAACTCATATTAATGTTAGCAAAATTTAAATTTGCCTTTGCAGCATTAAGTGAAGATATAGCAGCATCTCTTTCGGCTTGTGCCATATCTAAATCTCGTTTACTAACCGCATCAATTGCTGCTAAAGGTTTAACTCGTTGTAAATCGCTTTCTTTTTGAGCTAACAATGTTTTTGCTTGCGCAACCATACTTTGCTCTGCTGCAACTTTTTCTATAAATGGATCTGAATCTATGACATATAATAATTGCCCTTTTTTAACTCGTGAGCCTTCTTCAAAATGAATCTCTTCTAGAAAACCTTCAACTCTCGCACGAATTGGAATGTCTTTTTCTCCATATACTTGACCAACAAATTCATTAAATATTGGAACAGATTTAGGAACAATTTGCACCACTTTAATTGGCTGTGGTGGTATGGCTTTGACTTCTTTTTCTTTACATGATGAAAAAACAAAAAGAGAAACAACTAAAATAAGAATACTGTTTTTCATTTTACAAAATTGATTTGTTAGATTTTAACTACCTGTAAAAATAGAAAAAACCGAACAGTAATGCTCGGTTTATTTTTTAAAATATGGGGTTGTCGGTTTTAGTAATAAGTAAATCGTTTTACTTTAGAAATATGTTTTGCCAATCTTATAACTYGATGACTATAACCATATTCATTATCGTACCATATATATAGGACAACATTTTTTCCGCTTTCGCTAGAAATTGTTGCTTTACTGTCAAAAATTGCAGGAGCTGATGAACCTACAATATCCGAAGATACCAACTCATTGTCTAACGAATATTTAATTTGCTCAACCAAAGCACCTTCCAWAGCATATTTTTTCACCATCTCATTTATTTCTGATACAGTTGCAGCCYTTTTTAAATTCAACTTTAAAATCGCCAACGAACCATTGGGTACCGGAACACGAATAGCATTCGAAGTTAATTTACCTTCTAAAGACGGCAATGCTTTGGCAACTGCTTTACCTGCACCGGTTTCGGTGATTACCATATTCAATGCTGCTGCTCTACCTCTACGGTATTTGCTATGCATATTATCAACCAAATTCTGATCATTTGTATATGCGTGAATTGTTTCTAGGTGACCATTTTCAACCTCAAAATTATTTTCAATCACGTTTAAAATTGGAGTGATCGCATTGGTTGTACACGATGCTGCAGAAATAATATTTATTTTATCTGGATTGATATCAAAATGATTTACACCATAAACAATATTCGGAATTCCTTTACCCGGAGCAGTCAATAAAACTTTATTTACCCCTTTAGATTTTAAATGACGACTCAACTCTTTTTCATCTCTAAAAGCTCCTGTATTGTCAATTACCAAAGCGTCATTGATTCCGTATTTTGTATAATCAATGTCTTCTGGTTTGTTTGCTGAAATGATTTTTACAGTTGTACCATTGATGATTAATGCCTGATTTTCTTCATCAATACTTACGGTTCCAGAAAAATCTCCATGTACAGAATCGTTCTTTAAAAGTGAAGCTCTTTTCTCTAAGATTGTTTTGTTGATTTCGCCTCGGGTAACAATTGCTCTCAAACGCATTTGTTTTCCTTTACCGGTGATACTCATCATTTCGCGAGCAACCAAACGTCCAATTCTACCAAACCCGTAAAGGACAACATCCTTCGGTTTTATTTCTTTAGAATTTTTTGCGCCCTCTAATTTCTGTCTCAAAAATTTATAAATATTGCTATCTGCATCATCCAACTGATATTCATATACCAATTTACCAATATCTAATTTTGATGGTGGTAATTTTAAAAGTTTCAATGTCTTTACAATTTCAACTGCATCAAAAATTGAAATTGGCTTTTCAACAAATTCTGTAGCGTATTCTAAGAGATTTAAAATCTCGCTCACATTTCTGTCAATCAATTGATTTCTGAACATCACCAACTCAATGGTTTCGTCGTACCATAAATCACTTACCAATCTAATAAATTCGATAGAGGCTCTACGTCTACTAGTTTGAAACGTAAGTTCTTGTTCGTAATTAGCTAATGCCATTTGTTTAAATTTAGGTTTAAAATTCTGGGCAAATGTATAAAAACTAAAACGTTTTCGTAAATTAATTTTGATAAAAAATTCTGACAGTTTTTCTGTCAGATGTAGAGAAAAAGAATTTCATTATGTGATATAGTTCTCGATACAATTTTTTATCAAAAATCACTCGAACTGACGTTTTGAACAAATCAATACCTACAAGATTTTTGAAACCTTGTAGGATGGCAACTATTTATTATAGGTGTCAATATTTGCAAAAAGTTTTACAGGAATTACTTTTTCTTCGCCATTTCTTACAATTGTAAAATCAATCACATCATCTGGTCTTTTGGTATTTAAAAATCCGTTTAAATCTGCAAAGGTTCCTACTTTTACATTATTTGCTTTTACAATAATATCTCCAATTTCGATTCCTGCATCTGATGCTCCAGATTTTTCTAACACATTTGTAATGATGACTCCCTCGGTGTTTTCTACCTGAAAATAATCGTGATTATCACCATTCAATTCTCTAAAATTGATTCCTATAAAAGCACGTTGTACATTTCCATATTCCATAATATCCTCAATCACTTTTTTGGCAATATTAGAAGGTACCGCAAAAGAATACCCAATATAAGAACCGGTTGTAGAACTAATCATGGTATTAATCCCAATCAATTCACCGCGCGTATTTACCAACGCACCTCCACTATTTCCGGGATTTACAACTGCATCTGTTTGAATATATGATTCTGTTTTATAATTACTTCCTCGCACATCTCTACCCTTTGCACTAACAATTCCGGCAGTTACCGTTGCCGTTAAATTAAAAGGATTACCGACTGCCAAGACCCACTCACCCACTTTTACTTCGTCAGAATCAGCGAAAGGAACATAGGGTAAATTAGTAGCATCAATTTTAATTAGTGCTATATCATTAGCTACATCGGTACCGATTAATCTGGCTTTATAGGTTTGTTTGTCATTTAAGGTTATTTCAATTTCTGCTGCTTTATCAATCACATGATTGTTGGTGATGATATAACCATCCTCAGAAATTATAACACCGCTACCCATCCCGATTTGAATATGTTTTTTTAGGCTACTTCTGCCATAAAAAATCTCTTCCATAGGGTTTCGAGTGGTATAGATCGATTTATTTTTTACATGAACTACAGCATTTAAAGTCCGTTCAGCAGCGACTGTAAAATCAGTTGTTTCCGCAGCTAAATTGGCCGTAGCATTGAATGTTGTTTTAAAATTTTCTAATGAATTATCCTGTTCATGTTTATAAACAATCTCCGGTTTTTCTAAAAATATTTTGTACGCTGTGAGGGCAAATAATCCACCGAGAGCGGATACCAGAATTAAAGTTATGRTTTTTTTCATGGTTTTATAATTTAATAGTTTTTCATTTAACACTCAAAATTATCAATTTATTATATTCATTAAAACAGATTAACGGAACTTTAACATCAAACTATTTCTCTTAAAACCGTACATTTGCCTTGATGAAAATACACTTTTACAAATACCAAGGCACTGGAAATGATTTTGTGATGATTGATAACAGAAACCTTCATTTTCCTAAAGATGACATTCAGCTTATCAATAAATTATGCGATCGCAGATTTGGGGTTGGAGCAGATGGATTGATTTTGTTAGAAAATGCTGATGACGCCGATTTTAATATGGTGTATTTTAATGCTGACGGAACTGAAAGCACCATGTGTGGAAATGGTGGAAGGTGTTTAGTCGCATTTGCAAATCAACTAAATATCATTGATTCAAAAGCAACTTTTAATGCGGTGGACGGATTACATCAGGCTACTTTTAATGATGGAATTGTAAGTCTTCAAATGATTGATGTGAACAAAGTAGAAACTCACGAGAATTACTTTTTTTTAGATACAGGCTCACCGCATCATGTTGAAATGGTGAATGGGATTGAACAATTTGATGTTAAAACTATAGGAGCAAAAATCAGAAATGGAGCACCTTATTTTGAGGAAGGAACCAATGTGAATTTTGTGGAAGCTATTAATGACAACTCAATAAAAGTGCGAACCTACGAACGTGGTGTTGAAGATGAAACATTTAGTTGCGGTACCGGAGTTACGGCTGCAGCAATCGCCACTTTTGATGCAGGAATCACCAAAGAAAATAACATTGATATTGAGGCTTTGGGTGGAAAACTTTCTGTGAGTTTTGAAAAAGAAAACGACACTTATAAAAATGTGTTTTTAACAGGACCCGCTACTTTTGTGTTCCAAGCTACTATCGAAATTTAATGAATACTTTAAAAGGAACACATATAAATTTACGCGCCATTGAGCCAACAGATTTGGATTTTTTGTATCAAATAGAAAATGACGAATCGTTTTGGGAAGTGAGCAATACGCAAAAACCTTTTTCAAAATATTTACTACAACAATACTTAGAAAATGCGCAACAAGATATTTACGAAGCCAAACAATTGCGTTTGGTTATTGAAGATAAAAATGAATCTCCTGTTGGGTTAATCGACTTGTTTGATTTTGATCCAAAACACAAACGTGCAGGAATTGGGATTGTAATCAGTCAACAATTTCAGGACAAAGGTTTCGCTTCTGAAAGTTTAGAGTTACTCATCAATTTTGCTTTTACTTATTTAGATTTACATCAACTTTTTGCAAATATCACAGAGGATAATATGAAGAGTATTTTGCTCTTTGAAAAATTAGGSTTTAAAAAATCTGGTGTCAAAAAAGATTGGATTTACACAAATGGTAATTTCAAAAACGAACTTATATATCAATTAATACATGACTAAAAAGAAAGCCTTACTGCTAGTTGTAATCGGAGTTGCAATTATTTTCGGAACAATTGCGCTTACATTTTACAACAAAATATATTCAGCAAATACAACGAAAGACACCACAGTTTTCATTCCATCAAACACCGATTTTGATGCGGTTATTGAGATTCTCTCTCCTGCTTTAAAAAACGAATCATCTTTCATTTGGGTTGCAAATAAAAAGAAGTATCCGAATACAATTAAGGCTGGAAAATATCAACTTAAAAAAGGGATGAACAACAATGATTTGGTAAATCTATTGAGAAGTGGAAACCAAATAACTGTAAAACTTTCTTTTAACAACCAAGATTCTTTAGAAAAATTAGCAGGTAGAATTGCCGAACAACTAGAACCTGATTCTACTAGTATTTTAATCGCTATGACTGATAAGGTTTTTTTATCAAACAATAATATTGACCCAGAAAATGCCTTAGGAATGTACATCCCTAACAGCTATGATTTTTATTGGAATACCTCCGCAAATGATTTTCGAAACAAAATGCTGAAAGAGTTTCACCGATTTTGGACTCTAGCAAAAAAGGCGCAAGCAAAAAAACAAGGACTTACTATTAATGAGGTTATTACACTAGCATCTATCGTACAAAAAGAAACTGCAACGATTAGCGAACGACCACGAGTTGCAGGTTTATACCTTAATAGACTCAATAATAAATGGCCGTTGCAAGCCGACCCAACCATCATTTTTGCTATCAAAGAAAAGCAAGGACAGGATGTTGTTATTAAGCGAGTGCTCTATAAAGATTTAGAAATCGACTCAAAATATAACACTTATAAACATCTCGGATTACCTCCAGGGCCAATTTCAATGCCTGATATTTCAGCCATCAATGCGGTGTTAAATCCTGAAAATCACGACTACTTTTATATGTGTGCCGATGTTAGCAATTTAGGAAATCATGCCTTTGCAAAAACCTTAGTGCAGCATAACCGAAACGCTGCTAAATACCAGCGATGGGTGAGTAAACAAGGGATAAACAGGTAATAAAACTCTTTTTAAGAAACTCCTAAACAACTGTTACTTTAAGGGTTTATCGATTTTTAACTACCCATTTTGCCATTCATTGTTAAAAAATTACCATTTATAAATTTTTTCTTGACAAAGGTGTATTTCATCTTCTTTGTATGAACATCGAACATATATTTGCAATATAATTTTGTTCCCATAACAACAACCAATCACAATTATTTACTGGGTTCAAATTTTAAGAAAACAAATTTGACAATGAAAAAAGTAATTCTAATAGCATCAATTTTAATTTTAACATCATCGTTATCTGCAGCTGCAAATAACAACAAATCGRKYRMWRAKKMKMGTGGAAATTCTACATCAATAGTAATGCAAAATAATTTTAGTTTAAAAATTGCAACTAAAGAATTAAATGACAATGCTCTTGTAATATTGACAAAGCATCAATTTAAAAGAAAAACAACTGGAAAATCTAGACTTAAAAATGTTCAAAATTTTCTAAAAAATCCAGAGAAAAAAAATCCAGAGACTGCTGTTTGTTAAGCTGTCCAAATTGCACTTTATCCTTTCCTACTAAAACGACTCTCTAAATAGAGTTTATATTAAATGTGCAAAAATACAATTGACTAAATGTTAGCTTTCAATAAAAACTACATTAAAGATTGCCACTCAGATAATTAATAGTACTTTTGCACCCTCAAATATTAAAAGTTTAATTTTTAAAGACCATTAGGTATGAAAAAAATAACTGTAATAATAATTGGTTTATTGGTTTTAGCAGTTTTTAATGCTACTCCTAAAGTTGAAAAAGCATCTACTGAGAATTGCTACAATACAAAGCAATTAGCAAAAGTATTGACGCTTGAAGAAAGTAAGAATTTAATTGAAATTCCTTTTATCGGGAAATCATTTATAGGATTTACACAAGCTGTTGGTTTTAAAGAATCTAGAAATAGATATCATATTGTAAACAAATTTGGGTATTTAGGAAAATATCAATTTGGAAAATCTACGCTTAGAAGATTAAAAATTAGCAATATTGATGGTTTTTTAAACAATCCTGAACAACAAGAAAAAGCGTTTAAAGCATTGTGTGCCTTAAACAAACACATCTTAAGAAAAGATATTAAAAGAAGTGTTGGGAAAGAAATTAACGGCGTATTAATTACTGAATCTGGTATTCTTGCCGCAGCTCATTTAAGTKGYRMTRRWWWCGTAAAAAAGTTTTTGAGAAGTGGTGGAGATCACAATAAAAGTGATGCATTCGGAACTTCAATTCAAAATTATATGAAAAAGTTTTCGGGGTATGATGTTTCTTCAATCGAAGCAAATAAAAATCCTGTCATCTAAGTTTTTTGGTTAAAACAAAGTATTAAAAAATCCTAAGACTTTTTAAGTTTTAGGATTTTTTTATATTTTATGGATAATAAATATCGCAGGTCTTTTCTTTAAATCCGGCACCTTATTTCTCCATTCCTCTATCGTATAGGTTTTGATAAATTCATTTTCCAACGTGATATCCGCAGCAATACATAAATCAGTTTTTGGTGAGAGGGAAGCAACAATATCAGCAAACATTTTATCATTTCTATACGGAGTTTCGATAAATATTTGTGATTGATTTTTCTCATAAGACAATCGCTCTAACTGCTTAATTGCTTTCTTACGCTCCGAAACATCAATAGGTAAATAGCCGTTAAATGTAAAGCTCTGCCCATTCATTCCAGATGCCATCATCGCTAAAATAATTGACGAAGGTCCAACAAGTGGGATAACCTGAATATTTTTTTGATGCGCCAACTTCACCACTTCTGCACCGGGATCTGCAATTGCAGGCACTCCAGCTTCGGATAATAATCCGACAGAAATACCATTTTCACAAACATCTAAATAGGTGCTCACCTCAAGCGCATCGGCATATTTGTCAATTGACTTTAAGATGAGTGAAGGTTGCGATTTTTTAGGGGTAATTTTTTTAATGAATTTCCGCGCTGTCTTTTGATTTTCGACAATAAAATAATCCAATTCTTCGATTACTTTTTTTACAGACAATGGTAAAACCAATAATGGTTCATTATCACCTAAAGTCGTCGGAATTAAATATAGTTTGCCTTTTTCAGTATTCATCTAAGAGATTTTTTCGACAATTGCATCACATGCTTGGTCTAACATTTTATATACAGTTTCGAATCCGTGAGCTCCACCATAATACGGATCTGGAACATCTAAATCTTCACCTGGAAAAATTTCATTTAAAATCAAAAATACCTTTTTCTTGTCTTCTTCATTTCGAGCCAAGGCAATCATATTTTTATAATTGGAATTGTCCATGGCATAAATCAAATCAAAATTGTCATAATCTTGAACAGAAAATTGTCTTCCAGAAAGGTTTGAAATATCGATGTTATATTTTGCACCAACTCCAATAGATCTTTTATCGGGTCTGTTGCCAACATGATAATCAGCGGTTCCTGCGGAATCCACCTCAACACCTTTCAAAAAAGTTTTTGAACGTAAGATACCCTCAGCTAATGGTGAGCGGCAAATATTTCCGAGACATACCATTAATATTTTCATGATGAAAAAAAATTAGTAAGTCAATTTCTTGGTTAAGTCTTCTACGTATYTACGGAATTGCTTATCAGTTTCTGATAAATTATCAACCGTTTTACAAGCGTGTAATACCGTTGCGTGATCTCGTTTACCAATTTGCGACCCAATACTTGCCAATGAAGCTTTGGTCATTCGCTTTGCAAAAAACATTGCCAATTGACGCGCTTGAACAATATGTCGCTTTCTAGNTTTTTGATTGCAACGTAGCGACATCCAAATCAAAATAGCTAGAAACTACTTTTTGAATTTGATTGATAGAAACTTCGCGTTTGGTATTTTTAACAAACTTATCTACAATCTGTTTGGTCAACGCTAAGGTAAATTCTTTGCGGTTAAATGATGCCTGCGCAATCAACCCAATCAACACACCTTCTAATTCGCGAACGTTCGATTTTATGTTTTTAGCGATATAATCAATCACCTCTCCTGGCATTTCTACACCATCACGATAGAGTTTGTTTTCTAAAATAGACACTCTTGTTTCGTAATCTGGCACTTGTAATTCTGCAGACAACCCCCATTTAAATCGAGATAATAATCGCTGCTCAATATCTTGCATATCCACCGGCGCTCTATCAGAAGTAATGATTACCTGCTTTCCATTTTGATGCAAATGATTGAAAATATGAAAGAACACATCTTGCGTTCCTGTTTTACCAGATAAGAATTGAACATCATCAATAATCAATACATCAATCATCGAATAAAAATGAATGAAATCATTTCTTGTATTCGATTTTACAGATTCTATAAACTGTTGAATAAAACGCTCTGAAGCAATATATAAAACGGTTTTATCCGGATATTTATCTTTAATCTCAACACCAATGGCATGCGCTAAATGGGTTTTTCCTAAACCAACTCCGCCATAAATCATCAGCGGATTAAAAGAAGTTCCTCCGGGTTTATTCGCCACTGCCATACCCGCAGAACGCGCTAACCTATTAGAATCACCTTCAATAAAACTGTCGAAATTATAATTTGGATTTAGTTGARATTCAATTTTTACTTTTTGAATTCCAGGAATCACAAACGGATTTTTCAACTCACGTTTGTTAATTTCTAAAGGAACCGTAACTCCCTGTGGATTGATTGGATTTCTATTCGCACTCGGAATTTTAACCGTATGCGGCGTWCTGCTACTATACGCATTTTCCATACGCACATCATAAATCAGTTTTGCATCAGCACCCAATTGTTTTACCAACGCAACTCTTAATAACTTAATATAATGCTCTTCTAACCATTCATAAAAAAATTTACTAGGCACTTGAATTGTTAAAGAGTCACCAGAAATTTTTATCGGCTTGATCGGTTCAAACCAGGTTTTGTATGCTTGGGGTTTGATGTTGTCCTTTATAAAAGTCAAGCATTCATTCCAAACAGAAGCAGCATTTTCAGTCATTCGTAATTGTAGGTATTATTGGGTTGTTGGTTAACAGAAATTACAGAGAAATCCCCATCATTTTTGGTCATACAAAAGTGTGAATAAATTTTAGTATAAAAAAATARWAWYRYYATWSYTKKGTARSYAKKTWWYYCRTRWYRKMARWRYMWWAMRMTWWARRSWKWMYKSTTKTMMMWGRATTAAAAATTCGCGTCAGATATGGAGAAACTGACCAAATGAGTTACGTATATTATGGTAATTACGCCCAATATTTTGAGATGGGTAGAGCTGAATGGTTGCGCAATTTAGGCTACTCATATAGCGCTATGGAAAAGGATGGAATTCTGCTTCCTGTTTTAAATTTAAACGTAAATTATTTGAAGCCAGCAAAGTATGACGACCTACTCACTTTAAAAACTATTTTGATTAAAAAACCATCGGTAAAAATCGAGTTTAATTTTGAAGTCTACAACGAACAAAATGAACTTTTAACAACCGCATATACCAAATTGGTTTTCTTGGATGCTAAAAAAAATAGACCCACAAAATGTCCTGAACATTTACTCGAAAAAATCAATCCGCTATTTCTTTAATTTGCAGACAACGTAGGTTTTCGAAAGTTGACTTTATCAACAATGCATCTTTTTTTCTGACACTAATTTCAAAGATACAGTTCATTTCCATAACTTGATTATTGACTCTCAGGTGCTTCTCTTTTATCACACGCATCACCTTGTCTAAAAACTCATATTCAAACGTAAGTTTATAATATACATCAATTGTTTTTTCGACAATTTTCGCTTCAGACAAAACATATTTTGCAGATGTTTTATAGGCGGTAATCAATCCACCAACTCCTAATTTTGTCCCGCCAAAATAACGGACTACCACTACTAAAATATTTGTCACATCAAAAGAAACCAATTGCCCTAATATTGGATTTCCCGCACTATTACTTGGCTCACCATCATCATTTGCTCTAAACCGGATTGTTTCCGCACCCAACCTCCAAGCATAACACCAATGCCTCGCTTTGTGATGCTGTGCTTTTAACTCTTCAATAAACTCTTTGACTTGATTYTCATTTGAAACCGGAAAAGCATATCCATAAAACTTACTCCCTTTTTCTTTATAGATTTCTCCTTCAAATGATTTCTCAATTGTTTTGTATGTGTCTTTTTCTAACACTTAATAAGGAGTGATTATTTTAAGGGTATCAGAAAATACCTGTTCTCGCGTTTGTTCAATTCCTTTAATTCTCGGAGCATTTAATCCTTCTTTAAAAATAACGTCACCTATAAAAATACGCGCTTCGTCCCATAAATTTTCATTGATAAAACTTTGTAAAGTCTGTGCTCCACCTTCAATTATTACTGACTGAATCTCATTCTGAAACAAGACATCACATATTTGTTGGGGCACACTTTTAGAATAATCAATCACTTCAATTTGAAGATTTTTTTTATCAGTAGGAAATAACAATCCCGAACTCGTAAACACAATTGTTTTCACAGACCCATCAAAAACGCGCGAATCTTTTGGGATGCGATAACTATTATCTAACACCAATCTGATTGGGTTTTCTCCTGCCCAAAAACGCACATTCAATCGAGGATTATCGGCAATTACCGTATTTGTTCCAACCAAAATCGCCTGCTCCTCACCTCTCCATTTATGCACCAACTGCTGCGAATATTTATTCGAAATCCAATTGGGTAGATTCTCAGCATCTGGAGTTCTTTTTTTGTCGATAAATCCATCTTTGGTTTCTGCCCATTTTAATATTATATAAGGACGCTTTTTTTGATGAAACGTAAAAAATCGTTTGTTAATTTCGATACATTCTTTTTCTAAAACTCCGACAACAACTTCAATTTCGTTTGATTTTAAATGTACAATTCCTTTTCCTGCAACCAAACTATTATCATCTACAACCCCTACTACTACCGTCTTTAACTGATGTTTTACAATCAAATCAGCACATGGAGGCGTCTTACCGAAATGACTACAAGGCTCTAAACTCACATACAAAGTCGACTTTAACAGAAGTGATTTATCAGCGACAGATTCAATAGCATTTACTTCGGCGTGATTACCACCATATGGACTCGTATACCCTTCGCCAATAATTTTTCCATCACAAACAATCACGCAACCAACCATCGGATTTGGACGTGTTGAGCCCAATCCTTTTTTTGCCAATTCAATGCAACGCTTTATATATTTTTCGTGTATCTTCACATCACAAAAATAGACTTTAAATTGACGAMTMRCWWCWAMMCKMWWWKAGAAATTCAACCAAAAGACAATGAGCAAATTGCAAAAGTAATTCGCGAAGTCTTGATAGAATTTGGCGTACCCAAAGTTGGAACTGCTTATGAAGATAAAGCCTTAGACTGTATGTTTGAAACTTATAGCTCCCCAAAAACTCAATTCTTTGTAGTCGAAAAAGAAGGTGTTATTTTAGGTGGAGCAGGGATTATGAAACTCAAAAATTGCAAAGAAAATATCTGCGAATTGCAAAAAATGTATTTTTCTGTGGATGCGCGTCAAAAGGGATTGGGTGCTAAAATGATACAAACTTGTCTTGAGAAAGCAAAAGAATTCGGCTTTGAAAAATGCTATTTAGAAACACTCCCTTATATGAAAGGCGCCAGAAAATTATATGCCAAAGTAGGATTTAAATCTTTGGACAAACCCTTGGGTGATACCGGTCATTATAGTTGTAATATGTGGATGTTGAAGGAGCTGTAGGTTGTAGGTTGTAGGCTGTAGGCTGTAGGCTGTAGGCTGTAGGCTGTAGGCTGTAGGCAAAATAAAAAATTAACAATGAATTTAAAAGAACTCAAACAACATTTTATAGCAACCCTCTCCTCAATTTATCCAGCAGAAGAAATTGAGAGTTTTTATTTTTTGTTGCTAGCAGCGATTCTCAACTTAAAGAGGATTGATGTTGCGTTAAATCCTCAGAAAGAAATCGTTAAAGACGACTTGCAAAAACTAAATATTTCGCTAGAAAAACTACAACAAGAAATTCCGATACAATATATAATAGGTAGCACCGAGTTTTTTGGATTGCCTTTTAAGGTTGATAAAAATGTGTTGATTCCACGACCAGAAACTGAGGAGCTAGTTGATTGGATTATTTCGACTACGCTCAACACCCCAACCAACAACCAACAACCAACAACTATTAACATTCTTGATATCGGGACAGGAAGTGGCTCTATCGCCATTTCTTTAGCCAAGAATTTATCGGATTCAAAAGTATTTGCTTTAGATATTTCTGAGAAAGCATTGACGATTGCCAAAGAAAATTCGGAACTAAATAAGGTTTCTATTGAGTTTATTCAACAAGATATTTTGACTTTAGAAGATAACGTCTTTGCGAGTGTAACGAAGCAATCTGCTTTTAATTATGAGGTTACTTCATCGCAAACTCCTCGTAATAATGAAGTGAAACTTGATATTATTGTAAGCAATCCACCTTATGTTCGTGAGTTGGAAAAAGAAGAAATCAACAACAATGTTTTAGAATATGAACCACATTTAGCCTTGTTTGTCGATGACCAAAACCCACTATTATTTTACAATGCTATTGCTGATTTTGCAAAAACAAACCTCAAACCAAACGGTCAACTTTTTTTTGAAATCAACCAATATTTAGGAAAAGAGACTGTTGACTTACTCAAACAAAAAGGGTTTAAAAATATAGAACTCAGAAAAGATATTTTTGGAAATGATAGAATGATAAGAGCACGAGTCTAATTAAAATTCACTTGACTTTTTTATAAAAAAACACTAGCTTCGCTTATTGTTGGATATAACTAATTGAAACTATTCATATCCTATCGTTGCCAGTAATTCAAATAACATAGTTTTTAGTTATGAATATATAAAAACAATCAATTTAATTGATGACAACTTCACGAACACCTTTGTACCTTTAACCAAATAATAAGATTATGTCAAAAAATAAAAAAATTACCACAAGTACGGGTTGCCCAGTAAATCATTATGAAGACACCCAAACAGTAGGAGAAAGAGGTCCTGCATTATTACAAGATTTTTTTTTACAAGAAAAATTAGCACAGTTTAATAGAGAACGAATTCCAGAAAGAATTGTACACGCTAAAGGAACAGGGGCTTTTGGTAAATTTACAGTAACTCACGACATTTCTAAATACACCAGAGCAAATTTATTTTCTGAAATAGGAAAAGAAACAAAATTATTTGTGCGTTTTTCTACCGTTGGAGGAGAAAAAGGTTCGGCAGATACAGAAAGAGATCCAAGAGGTTTCGCAGTAAAATTCTACACAGAAGAAGGTAATTGGGATATTGTAGGGAATAATACACCCGTATTTTTCATAAAAGATGCTAAAAAGTTTCCTGACTTTATTCATACACAAAAAAGAAACCCAAAAACAAACTGTAAAGACGCTACAGCAGTTTGGGATTATTGGTCGTTAAACCCTGAAAGCTTACACCAAGTTTTAATATTAATGTCAGACAGAGGAACGCCTGATGGTTATAGACATATGAATGGTTATGGAAGTCATACTTTTTCATTAGTAAATAAAGATAACGAGCGTTTTTATGTGAAATTTCATTACAAAACAAAGCAAGGAAACAAAACATTTACAGATGCTGAAGCAACAGAATTAAAAGGTACTGACCCTGATTATTCTCAAAGAGATTTAGTAAATGCTATTGAAAATGGTGATTTTCCAAAATGGGCATTAAAAATTCAAATAATGACCCTAGAGGAAGCAAAATCTTTTCAATGGAATCCTTTTGACTTAACTAAAATTTGGCCACATTCAGATTTTCCATTAATGGATGTAGGAGAAATGGAATTAAATGAAATCCCTGAAAATTACTTCCAAGATGTTGAACAAGCAGCATTTGCTCCTTCAAATTTAGTTGATGGAATTGGTTTTTCGCCAGATAAAATGCTACAAGGACGAATTTTCGCCTATCCAGATGCACAACGTTATAGAATTGGAGCAAATTATAATGCCTTACCTGTAAACAAATGTCCGTATGCAACAACCAATTATCATAGAGACGGAACAATGCGTTTTGATGGTAATGGCGGAAGTTCTCAGAATCATTTCCCCAATAGTTTTGATGGTAATTATATAGATGATAAACATAAAAGTCCTTCTTACGAATTAGACAGTAATGAAGTTGCTTATTTTGATAGAAACTTAAATGATGACGACCATTATTCTCAACCAAAAGGACTATTTGAAGAAGTAATGACAGAAGCACAACAACAAAATACAATAAGTAATATTGTAGGTGCAATGAGTGGAATTGATAGAGAAAAGAAAGATGAAATTATCAACCGTCAGTTATGTCATTGGTTTAGAGTTAGTCCTAAATTAGGTGCAGGAATTGCTAAAGGGTTGAATGTGAATATTGATGAATATATGAAATAGTAACTACTGGCAACAAAGTATAAAAACAATAGCCGAAATAGTAGTAAATAGGAACATTGTAGCCCGCAATAATATTAGTAGAAAATTGAAAAATTCTGCTTCCGAAATCGGCTACTATTCTCATACAAATCGATAAGCGTCTCTCAAAATTTTGCACTTCTAAAAAACAAACTATCTTTGCCCAATGCGAATAGATATTATTACCGTTTCTCCAGAATTGATTCAAAGTCCGTTTGAATACTCCATCATAAAAAGAGCAATTGACAAGAATTTAGTCGAAGTTCATTTTCATAATTTACGTGATTATGCACTCAATAAATATGGCAAGATTGACGACTATCAATTTGGCGGTGGCGCGGGTATGGTATTGATGATTGAGCCTATTGACAAATGTATTTCTAAGCTACAAAGTCAACGCAACTACGACGAGATTATTTATATGACTCCTGATGCACCGACCTTAAATCAGGCGACTGCCAATTCACTTTCGATGGCAGAGAATATCATTATTCTAACGGGTCATTACAAAGGCGTAGATCAACGTGTCCGTGACAAATTTATCACCAAAGAAATTTCTATTGGCGATTATGTGTTGAGCGGCGGAGAGCTGGCTGCAGCGGTTTTATGTGATGCTGTTATTAGATTGATTCCCGGTGTTTTGGGTGATGAAACCTCTGCCTTAACAGATTCTTTTCAAGATAATTTATTGTCACCCCCTGTTTATACACGCCCTTCGGAGTATGACGGAATGAAAGTTCCTGATATTTTACTTTCTGGAAACTTCCCAAAAATTGATGAATGGCGAACTCAAAAGGCATTAGATCATACAAAAAATATCCGTCCAGACCTGTTAGATGATTAGCAATCACCATATTGATCTATTAAGCTATTTCACATTTTTTTAGCTTAAATTTTTGAGTTTCAATAAATTTACTATATTTGAAACCCTCTTAGGAGGAATTGCTAACTAAAAAGAACCCCCATATGAGTCAGTTCTACCAAAAAATCGACCAGTACAAAAGCGCAATGCTAAACTTAGGCATTGAGTGCGATCAACAATTATTAACTGCTGTTACCAAAGGATTAGGTCCTTCTATCTATAAAGTAGAAGCCGAAATTGTTTCTGGAAATTGTGCAGCAGAATTAGAAAATGTAAAAAAGAATTTCTTAGGTAAAAAACTCGGCCTTTTTGATTCTCACAAAATAGACAATGCTATTAAAACGGTGATTTCTAAAATGGGAAGTTCTAATAATTGTAGATATCGTGCTATTTTTTATTACTTACTGGTTAAAGAATTAAGCAAGGAATATATCTATTTCGAAGAAGCTTCTTAAAAAAGTAGGCAATATTCAGTCGCAGTTTACAGTCGCAGTCTTAAATCCTATAATCATGTTTCTTAACGTGTGAAAACCAATTCCGTTTCGGTAGATAAATTGCTATCGAAAGCGTAACCATCGGTATCGAAACCTTTTAGTTTTTCGACAGATTCAATGTTGTGATCTACAATATATCGCACCATCATACCACGTGCTTTCTTTGCAAAAAAACTGATAATTTTTAAATTCCCGTTTTTATAATCTTTAAAAATCGGAGTAATCACTGGCACTTTTAACAACTTCGGTTTTACCACTTTAAAGTATTCGTTAGATGCTAAATTGATAAAAATATCATCATCCTTCATCTCATCGTTTAAAGCATTGGTTACAGAATCTCCCCAAAATTGATAGAGGTTTTCTTTGCTGCCAACTTTTAATTTAGTGCCCATTTCTAAGCGATAAGGCTGCATTAAATCCAACGGTTTTAAGATACCATATTGCCCAGACAAGATGCGCAACTTCTCTTGCAATTGCCCTATCTTATCTTGCGGAAGCGTTGCAACATCCATCCCAATATACACATCTCCTTTAAAAGCATAGACCGCTTGTTTTGCATTTTCTAAATCAAAAGGCAAAGACCAATCTTGATTTCTATCATAATTTAACTGCCCTAAGTTTGGAGAAATACTCATCAATTTAGAAAGTACTTTGGCAGATTTCTTTTTTAAAACTGCAAACCACGATTTTGGATAAAATTCAAGGGCTCCACGAAATTCACTATCAATAATTTTTACAATATCAAAATCCACATCAAAAGAATCTATAATTTCTTGTTTTGAGAGTTTGTGTGGCATGCCATCATCTGCCAAGTTTTTTTCA
>NVSL01000016.1 GCA_002401215.1 Flavobacteriaceae bacterium
ATCATTAGGTTTGGATCGACCATTAGGAACTTTGGTGTCGGAAGTATATCCCGGTGGTGCCGCTGAAAAAGCAGGAATTCGTCGTGGTGATGTGGTGTTAGCGATTGGCGATCAGGATATCAATACCGAACAGGGCTTACGCTTTCGCTTGGCGGTTCATAAGATCGGCGAGAAAGTTGCGGTGAAAATATACCGTGATGGCAAGCATCTAACGAAAAAGGCCCTGGTTTGGGATGGTCAGATTTAGAAGCATATCAATTATATGGCTGGTATGTGATGCTCGTTTATTTGGTTTCTATTCCTGGTGGTATTTTAGCAGATCGAGTTCTTGGACAAAAGAAAACTGTGATGCTTGGTGCAATTCTTTTATCAATTGGACACGGAGTTTTAGCTATCGAAGCGAGTTGGGCATTTTTTACAGGATTAGGATTTATCATTATTGGTGTTGGATGTTTAAAACCAAATATCTCTACAATGGTTGGTGGACTTTATAAAACAGGTGATATTAGAAGAGATAAAGGGTTTAGTATTTTTTATATCGGTATCAATTTAGGGTCGCTTCTTGCCACAACTTTTATTGGTCTTGTTATTGCAAAATGGGGATGGCATGCTGGATTTGGATTGGCTGGAATTGCCATGGTTATGGGATTAATCGTTTATATCTGGGGACAAAAATTCATTGTTCATGTTGGTAATAAACCAACAGAAGAACAAAAAAAGAATGATGTTTCTATAGGAGAAACTTTTTCAAAAATATTTAAATCACCAACGCAATTAGTAATTATGATTGTCTTAATTGCACTATCACTCTATGTAGGATTTACAAAAGAAGGCGTAGATCATTGGGGGTATGGAGCATTATTTTTCTTCCTATCACTTGTTATCGGATTGTTGATGATGATATACAAAGATCTTGAAAATAAAATTATGAAAGATCGTTTTTTAGTATTACTACTTTCTTTCTTATTAGTAGTTGTCTTTTGGGGAGCCTTTGAACAAGCTGGTGGGTTGATGAGTGTTTATACCGAAACGAAAACTGATAGAGTGCTTTTTGGATGGCTTATACCAACACCAATGTTCCAAGGTTTGAATGCTGGTTTTATATTGCTACTTGCTGTTTGGGTTGCCAATCTTTGGGCAAAGAGAAAACTAAAAGGAAAAGAAGCGTCTTCATTATTTAAAATGGCATCGGGTACTATTATCATGGGATTAGGTTTTGTATTTATGATTTTAGCGGTTAGAGAATATGAAGCAAATGGAAGCTCTGGAATGCAATGGTTAATTTTAGCATACCTATTTCATACGATTGGAGAACTTTCTTCATCTCCAGTATCATTGTCATTTGTTACAAAATTAGCTCCTGTAAAATATGCCTCTTTAATGATGGGATTGTATTTTGCTGCCACAGGATTGGGTGGTAAAGTTGCAGGAATCTTAGGAGAAAAATCTGCAGAATTTGGAGAATATACCATTTTCACAGGCATTGTTATATTTACCGTTGTCTTTGGTTTATTGGTAATTGCACTAATAAAACCACTAAAAAGATTAACTCACGGTATAGAAGACAACGAAGTAGAAATGCACGACAACGAAGGCTTTGAATTAGCCGAAAAACAATAATAAACCATAAAGCTCATACTTATTAAAGTATGGGCTTTTCTTTTATCCCTTTTTTTAAAACTCAAAAATACATTTTATGAACACCGATATCGACAATTTATTTAAAGACAAAGTTTTAGGACATCCAGCAGGTTTGTTTATTTTATTTTTTACCGAAATGTGGGAGCGTTTTTCGTACTACGGAATGCGCGCCTTATTAGTCATGTTTTTTACCGCATCGGTTATGGATGGCGGTTGGGGATGGCCTCGCGAGCACGCCTTTGCTATTTTCGGAACGTATACTTCTTTGGTTTATCTATCTACTTTACTCGGCGGGTATTTTGCCGATAAAGTAATTGGGTTTCGATATGCAGTTGTTGTAGGCGCTTTATTAATGACATTAGGGCACGCATCTATGGCGCTAGAAGCTCCTTTCTTTATTTATTTAGGATTGGGATTACTCGTTTTTGGTAGCGGATTTTTTAAACCAAATATGACCTCAATCATATCACACATGTACGCCAACAAACCTGAGAAAAAAGATGGAGCTTATACCATTTTTTATATGGGCGTAAATGCTGGAGCTTTTTTAGGAATCTTATTATGTGGTTATTTAGGTGAAAAAGTTGGATGGTCTTGGGGCTTCGGATTGGCAGGAATTTTTATGTTCTTCGGATTGTTACAATTCTGGAAAGCACAAGATATTTTTGGTGATATTGGCAAAAAACCAGTCAAGATTGAAAATGAAGAAACTCATGAATTAAAAGAAGGTGAACCAAAATTAAATCCATTTACAAGTGTTCAATTAATCCTTATTGCAATTGCTGCAATCTTAGGACTGGCTTGGATATTGAATGACCCTGTTGCTAAAATTTCTGGAGGAGAATACAATCTTTTTGCTTTTAATATCTTCGGATTAGAAGGTACCAATTTTATAATTTTATTGGCATTGGCAATCTTCTTATTATTACTTGCAATACGACTTCCTAAATACGACAAAATTACAAGAGACAGAATGTTAGCCGTAATGTTCTTTGCATTTATCACCATATTTTTCTGGGCAATTTTTGAACAAGCACCAAGCTCATTAACCATTTTTGCTAGAGATTACACCCAACGTGTTTTAGAAGGCGATGCTGCTTTTACTTTTAAAATAGTTAATTCATTAATGACCATTGTTCCGCTCGGAATTATCTCTTGGGTACTATGGTTATTGTTTAAAAAGACTTTCTCTAAATATGCCATCTCAAATATTATTTTGGCATTCAGTTTTGTAATTATTTGGGCAATTGCAATTTGGATGTTATACAACGAATTTTTAAAAGATATTGCCGAAGTACCTGCATCTTGGTTCGGGGTTTTAAACTCATTATTCATTATTGCCATGGCTCCATTATTTTCTAAATGGTGGGAAAGCAAATACAACCCAAATGCAAATATGAAATATGCTATCGGTATGTTTTTATTAGGATTAGGAATGGCATGTGTTGCTGTTGGAGCATCTGATATCCCTATAGGTGCAAAAACTGCATCCGTAAGTATGATTTGGCTGATATTGGTTTATTTCTTTCATACTATGGGCGAATTATGTATCTCTCCTGTTGCGCTTTCTTATGTTTCAAAATTAGTTCCTGGACGTATGATTGCAATGATGTTTGGAATTTGGTATTTGGCAGTTGCTATCGGAATGAAACTCGCAGGTGTGTTTGGCGAAGCTTCAGAAAGTATTGCAAAAACTGAAGGCTTAAGTTACTTCTTCTGGCTGTTAACTTCTGTTGCAGTTGGATTAGGTGTACTATCAATATTATTGTATCCGGTGATTAAAAAATTAATGCACGGAGTCCGTTAGTTGTCAGTTTATAGTTGTTGGTATTTAGTTTTAATACACATCTCTATCAACTCACAACCAGTAACAAACAACTAATTTAGTCCTTTAAAACATACGCTCCTTTTTGCCCTGTGTAGTGAAAAGGAGTGTTTTTTTGTTCGCAGGTTTTTTCCCATCTTTTGATATATGATTTGTAATTAGAACCATCTGCAATTACCATTTTAGGGTTGAGTGAATCTAACAATCTTACTAAATTTATTTTGGGTGATTGTTGTAACAACACAATCGCTGGTTTGTAATTGTTAAGTTGATACACGCCCAAACTATCCACAATCAAAATCCTTTTTTCTTTGAATTGTATGATATTCGGAATCGTATTTTGACTTGTTATATTTAATTCCCCAACGCCAACTTTATATTGATTCAGCACCTTATCTTTTGCAAAAGTGATGCTGTCTAAAGAATGATACACCTCTAATTGTTTTCCCAATCTTTTACCAATCATTGAGAACCGACTTTTATGAAAGATGATAAATTCATCAGAAATTAATCGTTGCTGCTTTTCATAAATAAAGGTTGATTGAAATAAGATGAGTGCTAAACAAAAACCGATAAGTCTTATGGAATTCCTTTTGCTTAAAAATCGGATTCCGAAAATAATAATTCCGTAAGACGCTACTACCATCAAAATTGAAAAGGAAATATTGCGAAATAAAAACCCTTCTTGATGTGCCACCCAATCCACAAACCAATTCATAACATGAATTAAATAATTATAGGCAGTTGCTAAAAACTCTGGAAGCAACTTTAATAGTGACAATAGTATGACTAAAACTCCACCCAAAAGTATCATTCCTAAAAAAGGAATAATCACCAAATTAGACACAAAAAACAAACTCGGGAATTGATGAAAATAATAAAAACTAATCGGGATAATTCCAAATTGTGCCGCAACTGAAACGGTGAGTAATTTCCAAAAATAATCAATCGGCTTCCATTTTGGTTTCCAAAGTTTGTAGAGTAAAGGCTGAATCCAAACAATAGAAAAAACTGCCAAATAACTTAATTGAAATCCGACATCAAACAAAAAATAAGGATTAAATAACAACAAAAAGAACATCGAAATTGTCAATGTATTGTACACATTCGTAGGCCTATTCACTTGCCATCCAATTGCCACAGCGGTAAACATGGTAACCGCTCGTACCACCGAAGCCGACAATCCTGCCACAAAAGCAAATGCCCATAACAAACTTACAACTAAAATTAATTTGATGGTTTTTCCGTTTTTAAATCGTTCTATTGGTTTGAAAACAACGTTGAGAATCAGTAGAATGATTCCGACATGTAACCCAGAAACGGCCAAAATATGTATCGCTCCTGCCCCGGTATAGCTTTTGATTAATTCCGGTGAAATTTCTTGCCGTTGTCCTAATAATAAAGCATTGATGACTGCCAATTCATCGCCTTTAAAATTATTCTTTTTCAAGGCAATATTGATTAGCTCTCTTAATTTAGCTGCCAATCCTTTGAATGAAAATTCTCTTGGAGGCAAGACCAAATACTCATGTTGATTCGTAAATAATTGATGGTAGATATTTTGCTTTTTTAGGTATTCCTTATAATCAAAATAATACGGATTCATCGGAGCAATCAGTTCTTTAAAGGTTGATTTTAAATACAACTTGTCATCAACCTTTAATTTTTCTAAACTGTCTTTTTGGATGTTCAATAATATACTACCAATAGTCGATTCATCATTTATTGTCACAACTGAAGCTTCATATTTATCGTAATAATTTCCTGATTTCAATTCTTTTTCAATCACCAAAACAATAGAAATATCATCACCAAAAAAATGGGTGTAATGCTTCGGATTGTTTAAATCATTATGAATCGTAATTGTACTCATCCCAATAAAAAAGGAAAGCATGTAAGTTGTAATATTGAAATATAAGCTTCTGCTGAAAGATTTGTTGGCTCGCCAATATTGAAATCCGAGAATCAATACGAAGCCAATCAAAATAAATGGAAGGAATTTYKMTNWWTWMRRYTRRRMTGTAWTRMCMWRYATMYATTYCYRWYMWCAGGAATACGGTAATTTGTACGGGGACAAATTGTAGTACCTTAATCATAGCCCGATAAAGGTAGTGAATTATTTAATTGGATTTTAAAACAGCTCTTATTTCTCGATATACCGAAATAAATTCGGCACTGGCTATTTTTTAATCGTCCCTCATAAAAAACGCTCGAAGTGACGTTGTCAATTTAAAACAACTATTCCTTATTGATACGATGACTTGGAGTCATCGTATCAATAAAATCAGTATTCACGCCGTGACTGGGAGTCACGGGGTGAATGACTAAAAATAAAATCCAAATGAACCTTTAATTCCGAAGTTTCTGGCATTTGGAAGATTGCGATAACTCCCCCTCCAAATAAAATCTATCCGTAAAACTTTAAAGATATTTGCTACACCAGCGCTGTATTCAAAATAGATGTTTTCTGGCGCAACATAATCAATGCCTGTAACACTTATATTTCTATTTTCGTCTGATATTTGTCCCCAAACAGATTTAAATCCGACAACTTCTCGCAAGTTTAATTTCCGAACCAAAGGTACATGAGAGAAAAGTCGACCATTAAAATTATGCTCCAACCTCAATGACAAATGAGTATCTGTAACAAAATCATAATAATCTAACAAGTTATAAGTATTTCGCATCAAAAAATAAGATTGATTACCGGGTACGATACTCAACAAACCAAGAGGTACTTCATTAAATATTTTTCCGGCTTCAAAAGTGACAAATGTGCGTCCGAATCCGCCCACCAAAAATGGTTGACTGTAATAAAATTGCAATCGTGTGTAATCAAAATCACTATCAAATGGGCCTTTGATCCCTTTAGATAAATTGACATAAAAACTCGCGTAATCACTATTCAAATCTAAACGTTCTACCCCGTAACCAATGGTTTCCCTTTTTGGTGTAAATCGTAAGGTAWGATCAACTGTAAATTGTTTTACTTCTGAWTGTGCAATATCATTATCGTCCCAATAATCAAGATTAAAAGTAGGTGATGCTGATTTTAAAGTCCGATAAGAAGAACCCACTCTAAATGCAAAATTCTTTTTGGGTTCCATCGACACAAAAGCATTCGACAAATTAATAGAGGTCAATTTACCCGTATCTCCAGAAGTAAAAAANGTGGAAGATGCAAAGCTACGACCCAACACATCATTAGTCGTGGTAAGACTTACACCGATTTGCTCAATATCGCGTCGGTTACCTGCACTAACAATAATCCTACGTTTTTTACCAACCATCCATTTGGCAGAAGCGCCATATTTAAACTGATTGTCTTTAAATCCGTATGCGGTGTAGGCTTGTAATCTCCATAAATCATTTGGTCCAAAATAGGTTCTTCCTCCAATTCTTAATCGCAACCCTTCAACATCATTTTTACCGATGGTTGAGTAAATTGGTCCGAAATCAAAGTTGGGGAATTCTACATATCCCGATGCTAAAACTGTTACCCAATTGGTGATTCTTTTAAACTTTTTAACCGTGCTTAGGGTATCTAACATTTTGTAGATTCCGCGTTCGTCTTTGTCTAATTTTTCTTGACGGTTGACAGCCCAATATCCATCCGATTTTGTATAAATACTATCCACATATTTATCAGCCTCATCTTTATAAAAGTCTGCTCCTTTATCAATATCAAACTGATAATTTTGATACATCGTTGTCCGATGACCGTACAATCCTTTGTCGTCATCTTTCTTACCAAAACTAAAATCCGACAGCATATAATCGCGCTTTAACAAAAATACAGAGTCGTTTAAAACATCAAATTCCTGCTCAATATAAATATCTTTTACCCAGTTGATATTGGCACTTTTTGTGGCTTGCATGTTGATTTCTTTCACAGCAAAAGTGGAGTCATTTACCCAAAAATCTCCCTTAAAAGTCAACTCACTTTTTCGCCTCGGATAGTACACAATATTATAGCACCATTTGTCCTCAATAAAAGCACTATCAGCTAACACATAGTTGTAAGATAATGGTCCTGTTTTTGAAATCGGACTCACAAAACTCTTGTCAAATATTTTGATGTAATTATCGTAAATATTGTATTCTAAATACAAATCCTTGATGTAAGAGATTACCGTTTGATTCGATTCGAAACCAGAATTTTTGTTGGCAACTAAATCCTCTCTAACTTTTTTTGATTCGTTATTTCCGTAAGTATTATAAACTGCTTCGTTGATAAAAATAGGAAGATATGTTTTACCCGTAATTCGAGACGTATCAACATTGTCAAAGATAAATTCCATCCCCTTAAACAATTTTCTACTCATCGTTATACTATCAATATTGTTCATGTCGAACTGTAACTTTTCATACTTTTCGAATTGATATTGATCAAAAAGATGCGTTCCGTTTTGACGCTTGCGTGCCCAAATWTTTTCTAAAATTGCAATGGCTGGATTCCCTTTTGCCTTTACTCTACCCGAATAGACCACTACTTCATCTAACTGATCAGCTGCTTCTACTAAAGTTATTTTTAAATTAAAATCGCGTCTTTTTACGGTGAGTTTTTTCTTTTCATAACCAATAAAAGAGACTTCAATTTCGGTGTAATTTTTATCAGATTCTAAATAAAATTTTCCGTTTTCGTCAGAAACTGTTCCTGTAGTTGAGTTGACGAAAACCACTGTTGCAAAAGGAATTGATTCGTTGTTTTCATCCATAACAACTCCACCAATTTTTGTTTGACCAAAAACTAGGAAACTAAAAAATATAAATAGGAGGCTAAATTTCTTCTTCATGATAACTAAAAAACCTTTCAAATTTACTATTTGAAAGGTCTTAAACTATTTTTTTAACAGTATTATTTCACGTACATTACTTCCTTCACTGCCTTAATAACGTCATTTGCATTTGGCAACCACTCCTCCAAAAGAACTGGAGAAAATGGCGCTGGAGCATCAGCAGTAGTTAGCCTTTTTATTGGTGCATCTAAATGATCAAATACGTTTTCTTGTACTTGAAATGTAATTTCTGAAGACACACTAGCAAATGGCCACGCCTCTTCTAATATCACCAAACGGTTTGTTTTTTTAACAGATTCAAAAATCGCTTCAAAATCTAAAGGACGTACCGTTCTAAGGTCGATAATCTCTGCTGAGATTCCGTCTTTTTCTAAAGCATCCGCAGCTTTATAAGCTTCTTTAATTATTTTTCCGAAAGATACAATAGTCACATCTGTACCTACTCTTTTAATATCAGCAACACCAATTGGCAATACATATTCACCTTCTGGCACCTCGCCTTTATCACCATACATTTGCTCAGATTCCATAAAAATTACGGGGTCATCATCACGAATTGCAGCTTTCAACAATCCCTTTGCATCATACGGATTTGAAGGAACAATCACCTTTAAACCTGGTGTATTTGCAAACCAATTTTCGAATGCTTGTGAGTGCGTTGCACCTAATTGACCCGCAGATGCTGTTGGGCCTCTAAACACAATAGGGCAATTAAATTGACCACCACTCATTTGTCTAATCTTGGCAGCATTATTTATAATTTGGTCAATAGCAACTAACGAAAAGTTGAACGTCATATACTCAACAATAGGACGATTTCCACCCATCGTAGAACCCACAGAAATACCTGTAAAACCAGCTTCAGCAATCGGAGAATCTATCACTCTTTTTGCACCAAACTCATCCAACATCCCTTTCGATGCCTTGTAAGCTCCGTTGTATTCAGCAACTTCTTCACCTATTAAAAATACAGCTTCGTCTCTGCGCATTTCTTCGCTCATCGCTTCGCAGATAGCTTCTCTAAATTGTATTGTTTTCATGTAGTGTTATTTTGAGGATGCAAAAGTACTGAAATAAAAAGTACTTTCAAATTAAAAAGCAGCGTCCTAAAACGTTTTCTGTGGATTATTTTGATACTATTTTTTCTTTAAAACCCACACTTCCTGTTGAGGTCTATTATTTGCAACTCCCCTCTTATCATGAACTAAAACCTCCAAATTATTCAACTCACATAAACCTCTGAAGTAAACAGGGTTTTGATATGCGGTATAGAGTCTATTTCCTTCTTTTTTATATTCATGAACCACAAGTTCTCCTCTATCAAATTTTTCAGTCTCAGCTTCATTCAATTTTACTTTGAAATTTTCACCATGAATAGTTAGAAAAATAATTCCACCTTTTTTCATCAATCTAGTAAGTTCTCTCATCCATTCTTCATGTTTCTTTTTTGATAAATGTGTAAAAATTGAAATCCCATATATTAAATCAAAAAAATTATCATTTAATTTTATAGGAGGCTCTAATTCATTCTTTAAAACATTAACTCCTTCTATATGTAAATTACACCAATCAACATATTTTTGATTATAGTCTGAACCATAAATTTTATTAGAATTGTTCACTAAATTTGGTAGGTGACGCAAAATCCTACCTGGTCCACAACCCCAATCCAATACAACCAATTTCTCAAAATTAGTGTATGGTGCTAAATAATTTATCATCCATTTAGCCGCTTCTTCTCCTTTATAATAARACTTGCTATAATCTAATGCATGAGTCTCATACATATAAAAATCTGGTGGTAATACTATCTTTGGGTTCCTTTGAGTAAACTCCTTATTTTTTGTTTTATTTTTATTTTTCACAACARTAAACCTCATCCATTCAAAAGTCGAAAGCATCCCTAGCTTATTAATTATTTTTTTTACTTTTTTTTTCATTTCTCCAAACGTTTTATATAAATAATTGCTTTATGCAAAATTATAACTAAAATCATTCTATAAATCATAAYAAATAAAAATATTTACTATGCGTGCATAGTATTTTTCAAAAAAATGTTTTAAATTCGTACCCATGCAAATTTGCATAATGTTCTAAATACTTTTAAAAATAGTTAATATGAAAATTTTAGTATGTATAAGTCATGTACCAGACACGACTTCAAAAATAAATTTTACAGAGGGCGATACAAAATTTGATTCCAATGGAGTTCAATTTGTTATCAACCCCTATGATGAGTTTGCGTTAACACGTGCCATGTGGTTTAAAGAAAAACAAGGCGCAACAGTTACTGTTGTAAATGTTGGAAACGCAACAACCGAACCCACTTTAAGAAAAGCGTTGGCAATTGGTGCTGATGATGCTATTAGAGTAAATGCTGAGGCAACCGATGGGTTTTTTGTAGCAAAACAATTAGCCGAAGTTGTAAAAAATGGAAGCTTTGATTTAGTATTGGCAGGAAAAGAATCGATTGATTATAATGGTGGAATGGTGCCAAGTATGATGAGTGCTATCTTAGATTTTAATTTTGTAAATGCCTGTGTTGGATTAGAAGTTGATGGAAATTCAGCAACCATCCAACGAGAAATTGATGGTGGTAAAAAAACTTTAACTGCTGATTTACCTTTAATTATAGGTGGACAAAAAGGTTTGGTTGAAGAAAAAGATTTACGAATCCCGAATATGCGTGGAATTATGATGGCTCGTAAAAAACCATTGACCGTTGTTGAACCTGTAGATTTTGATGCAACAACAGCAGCAACTAGTTTTGAAAAGCCCGAAGCAAAAGGAGCTTGTAAATTGGTGGATGCCGATAATCTTGATGAATTGATTTCTTTACTTCACAATGAAGCGAAGGTGATTTAGTTGTAAACTAAATCATTCCGAACTTGTTTCGGAATCTTTTAAAAATAGACTAGAGATATAAAACTAAAGACAAGAGACTTATTTATAGTTTATTTCGAAATTTAGTTTTAACATCAAATGTCAAACAAAATAAAATAACGTCTTTGCGAGTGAAACGAAGCAATCTCATTAATACATTTCACACTTTGTAATGACAAATCAAATTAATAATACGAATGAAAAAAGCATCTCACGTCTTTTATCTATCGTCTAAAATCTAATAAATATGTCAGTATTAGTATATGCCGAATCATCGGAAGGAAAATTTAAAAAGGTTGCTTTTGAAGCAACATCATACGGTAAAAAAGTTGCCGAACAACTCGAAACTAACCTTGTTGTTTTAACAATAAATGCAGGTGACAATGCTGCTTTAAATTTGTATGGAGCAGAAAAAATAGTTTCTGTAAACAATGATGCATTGCAAAATTTAAATTCAAAAATTGTTGCAAATGTCCTCCAACAAGTCGCTAAAAAAGAAAGTGTGGAAGTTGTAATTATCGACTCTAGCGCTAACGGAATCAGTCTTGCACCAATGGTTGCAGTCAACTTAAGTGCAGGATATGCGTCTAACGTAATGGCAGCTCCAAGCAACACWAATCCTTTTACAGTAAAACGAAAAGCGTTCTCTAGCAAAGCGTTCAATTACACAGAAATAAAAACTGCAATCAAAGTTATTGGGTTGGCAAAAAATTCCTTCGGATTGGTGGAAAACGAAAATTTTGCTACAATCGAAGATTTTTCACCATCATTAATAGRAAGCGGAATCGCAGTTTCATCCATCGATAAAACAGTTGAAAAAGTTACAATTGCCGATGCTGATAWCGTAGTATCTGGCGGAAGAGGATTGAAAGGTCCAGAAAATTGGGGAATGGTAGAAGAACTCGCCGAAGTTTTAGGTGCCGCAACCGCATGTTCAAAACCAGTTTCTGACTTAGGATGGAGACCTCATAGCGAACATGTTGGACAAACAGGGAAACCAGTTTCGTCTAACCTATATATTGCCATCGGAATCTCCGGAGCCATTCAACATTTGGCAGGTATCAATTCATCAAAAGTAAAAGTTGTGATTAACACAGATGCAGAAGCACCATTTTTTAAAGCAGCAGATTACGGTGTTGTTGGCGATGCTTTTGAAGTTGTTCCTAAATTAATTGAAAAACTGAAAAATTTTAAATCGAGTAACGCATAATTTTTAGTAAATTGTGCCTCGAAGGGCTGTCTAATTTAGATTTCTATAAGTCTTAAATTAGACAGCTTTTTTTATTGTCAATTAAGGTGAAGTAGCGTCAGTTCGAGTGATTTTTTTTGACGATAGGAGAAAAATAGTATCGAGAACATACTGAAAGAACAATCCTTTCTCGATACAATTTGATTTCACAAATGCTCCATCAAATCACTCGAAGTGACGGTAGTAATAATAAAAATTAATCCAGAATTGAGTTTAGTTAGATTAGACATAAAAGGAATTTCGTACAGTCAAACACAAAGTGGCGCGTACGCTTTGGTGTTGAGCGAAGTAGATGGCACCAGAACTTTACCCATTGTTATCGGGGCTTTCGAAGCACAATCAATCGCCATAGCATTAGAAAAAGAGATAAAACCACCTCGTCCATTAACACATGATTTGTTTAAAAGTTTTGCTGACAGATTTGATATTATCATCAAACAAGTGATCATTCATAAATTGGTAGATGGTGTATTTTATTCTAGCTTAATTTGCGAGCGTGATGGTATCGAAGAAATAATTGATACGAGAACATCAGACGGAATTGCCCTCGCCACCAGATTTGACGCACCCATTTTTACCTATGAAAATATTCTAGACAAGGCAGGAGTTTACCTCAAATTAAAAGATGATGAAATTGACGAAGCTGATGATATTTTATTAGGTGATTTAATTGCAGAAACAGTGGATAAAACTCCATACGCATCAGAAACTACAGAAAGTCTAAACAAAAAATTAGGTGATGCCATTGCTAATGAAGACTATGAATTAGCAGCAAAAATCAGAGACGAAATTAACAAACGAAACTTAAAATAATATGAACAAAAAATTCATTTTAACTATTGGCATGCTCTTTAGTTTTATACTTACCCAAGCCCAAGAAGCAACTACAAATGGCATTATTCCGAGTCAAGGAATTTCTACCAATTCAATTTTAAGAGGGATTTTAGGAATGGTTTCTTTAATTCTAATTGCATTTCTATTTAGCTCAAACAAAAAAGCAATCAACTGGAAAACTGTTGGTATCGGATTGGGACTACAATTAGTAATTGCTATCGGAGTATTAAAAGTACCATTTATCCAAAGTGCATTTGAAGCTGTAGGAAAAGTTTTTGTAAGTGTTTTAGATTATACTCGCGAAGGTTCAGAATTTTTATTCCAGGGATTGGTAGGTGATATGGATACTTTCGGATTCATTTTCGCATTTCAAGTATTGCCAACAATTTTATTCTTTTCGGCTTTAACATCGGTTTTGTTTTATTTAGGAATTGTTCAAAAAGTAGTAAAAGTCTTTGGATGGGCATTGACTAAATTACTAAAAATATCAGGAGCAGAAAGCTTGAGTGTCGCCGGAAATATCTTTTTAGGACAAACAGAAGCGCCACTTTTAATAAAAGCATATTTAGAGAAAATGAATAAATCTGAAATGCTTTTGGTAATGATTGGTGGTATGGCAACCGTTGCCGGAGCTGTATTAGCAGCATATATTGGATTTTTAGGAGGTGATGATCCTGTGTTGAGATTAAAATTTGCAAAGCATTTATTAGCAGCATCTGTGATGGCAGCACCAGGTGCAATTGTGGTTTCTAAAATATTATTTCCTCAAACGGAATCAATAAATACAGATGTGAAAGTATCCTCAGAAAAAATCGGAACAAATATTCTTGACGCCATTTCTAACGGAACTACCGAAGGATTAAAACTCGCTGTAAATGTTGGCGCAATGTTGTTGGTTTTTGTTGCTTTCATTGCAATGATTAACGGAATACTTGGTTGGGTTGGAGATTTTACAAACATCAATACGTGGATGGCAGCAAATACTTCATTTCCTCAATTATCATTAGAAGCAATCCTCGGAACAATATTTTCCCCATTAATGTGGCTGATCGGAATTGCAAAAGAAGACATGACAATGATGGGGCAACTCCTCGGAATTAAATTAGCTGCAAGTGAATTTGTAGGATATATTCAATTGGCAGAGCTTAAAAACGTTGCCAATGAAATGCATCTTACGTATAACAAGTCCATCATTATGGCGACCTATATGTTATGTGGATTTGCCAATTTTGCCTCTATCGGAATTCAAATTGGAGGGATCGGATCTCTCGCTCCAGGACAAAGAAAAGTATTGTCAGAATTTGGGATGAAAGCATTGATTGGCGGTACAATTGCGTCATTAATGTCAGCAACTATTGCAGGAATGATTATTGGTTAATGAGGAAAAAGATTAAAGGTGAAAGGTGAAAGGTTTTGGGTGAAAGTAGAAAAAAATGAGAAATTTTAGAAAACTTGATATTTGGAATGATGCAAGGAAATTAGTCAAAGAAATATATTTAATAACTAAACAGTTACCCGAAACCGAAAAATACGGTTTGGTCACACAGATTAATAGATGTGTTATTTCTATTCCAGCAAATATAGCCGAAGGCTCAGCAAAGGAGTCTCAAAAAGATTTTGCTCGATTTCTACAAATTAGTTTAGGCTCTGCTTTTGAATTAGAAACTTATCTAATTTTATGTGCAGATTTAGAATTTTTAACTGATCAATACACAAAATCAATTATAGAAAAAATACAAATTTTACAAAAAAGAATTTCATCATTAATAAAATATACTAAAACCAAACTTTAACCTTTTACCCCAAGACTTTTACCCTTTGTAAATGAAACAATATTTAGACTTAATAAAACACGTTAGAGAAAACGGTGTTGAGAAAACCGATAGAACAGGAACCGGAACAAAAAGTGTTTTTGGTTATCAAATGCGATTCAATTTAGAAGATGGTTTCCCGATGGTGACCACTAAAAAATTACATTTAAAATCTATAATTTACGAGTTACTTTGGTTTTTAAAAGGTGACACCAACATAAAATACCTCCAAGAAAATGGTGTAAAAATTTGGGATGCTTGGGCAGATGAAAATGGAGATTTAGGTCCTGTGTATGGGCATCAATGGCGGAATTGGAATAGCGATGGAATCGATCAAATTGCTGAAGTTGTGAATACAATTAAAAATAATCCTGATAGTAGAAGGATGATGGTCGCGGCTTGGAACCCAAGTGTGTTACCGGATACGTCTGTTTCATTTGCTGATAATGTTGCCAATAACAAAGCAGCTTTACCGCCTTGTCATGCTTATTTTCAGTTTTATGTTGCCAACGGAAAATTATCTTGTCAATTGTATCAACGCAGCGCAGATATCTTTTTAGGAGTTCCTTTTAACATTGCTTCTTACGCTTTATTGGTGATGATGATTGCGCAGGTTTGCGATTTGGGTTATGGTGATTTCATTCACACTTTTGGTGATGCACATATTTATAACAACCACAAAGAGCAAATTGATTTACAATTATCTCGCGATCCAAAACCGTTGCCGACGATGAAAATGAACCCTGAGATAAAAGATATTTTTAATTTTACTTTTGATGATTTTGAATTGGTGGGTTACGAACCTCATCCTTTAATTCGTGGGAAAGTTTCGGTTTAAAAAAGAAGATAGACTTCTCGATACAATTTAAAAATACTATGGTATTTTTAAATCACTCGAAGTGACGCATAGAAAAAATAATGAATACAAAACAAAATATCACCATCATAGCTGCCATTGCAGAAAATAATGCCCTCGGTAAAAACAACGATTTAATCTGGCATTTACCTGCAGATTTAAAGCGTTTTAAAAAAACAACTACGGGGCATCATATCATTATGGGGCGCAATACTTTTGAGTCCATCGGAAAACCTTTACCAAATAGAACGACGGTAATAATTACCCGAAATCCTGATTATAAAGTAGAAGGTTGTATTGTTGTAAATTCCTTAGAAAAGGCTTTGGAAATTGCTAAAAATGATGAAACTCCTTTTATAATTGGTGGAGCTCAAATCTACAAACAAGCCATTTCAATTGCTGATAAATTAGATATTACCGAGGTACATCATTCTTTTGATGCGGATGTTTTTTTTCCTGAAATAGATACCAATATCTGGGAAGAAACAAGCAGAGAACTTTTTAAAGCCGATGAAAAAAATAAGTTTGAGTATAGTTTTGTGAGTTACAATAAAAGCTTGTAATTCTGACATTTAATCTTTTACTATAATTTTAGGATTTGTTTTTAGTAAATCTGCAATCAACTCTTCATTGCTAACCGGGGCAATATAAATTTCATCAAATTTATTGAATTTCACCAGCATCCCTTTGGTTGCCAACGAGGGTTTTAACCCAACCCAAACTGTAGTTCCTTTTACAATTTCTCTAATACTTGCAATTTCAATCTTTCCTCTTAAAAATGCTGAACGATAAATTAACAGTGTCTTTTCTATCTTATAATAAGTGTCCAAATAAGCCCAAATTAATAATGATAACGGAATAAACAAGGGTAGAATTTTCAATGTATTTTTAATAAATGAATCTTGGTTTGACAAAACAACAATAACAGGCAACAAAAAAAATACCAACAATAAATAATTGATCATTCCCTTTTTATTTGCTTTGTAAATTTTCATTTCTAAGAGTTTTTTAAAATAATTCCATCGAATATTCAGTGTCAAAAACTTCATCCATAGCCAATTTTTCTACTCCTAACTTTTCTGAAAATTCATTTTGACCTTCTTCAGAATCTGCGATGCCGCACCAAGGTTCAATACAAATAAAAGGAGCGTCTTTACCTTTTGTCCAAAAGGCGAGATAGTTGAAATTGGTAAACCTGAATTTTAATCCATGCGGATGTTTTGATGATAACAAAGAAACTTCGGTAGATTTTAAGCCTTCATAGATTAAAGCATCATTCTCAAATAAATCATATTTCAAGGATATTTTTTTACCTAAATCTACTTGTGACGTTTTTTCTTTTCGCAATCCAACCTCGATATTTATAAACGTTTGAATCGGTTTTTCATCTTCTGGAAACTCAAAATAATAATCTTCGAATGAAGATCCATTCACCAGCGGACATCTAAATCCGGGGTGACCACCAATCGAAAATAATATTTCTTTTGAATCTTTATTAATGACTTTATACCCAACCGATATTTTGTTTTTATCGATGCTATATGTAATTTGTAAAGAAAATTTGAAGGGATATACTTTTAATGATTCTTCAGAATCTTGCAATTCTAAAATTACAAAATCAGCAGCTTGTTCAATTATTTTAAACTTACCATCTCTTGCAAAACCGTGTTGTGACAATTCGTATTCAACACCGTCCACCACATATTTTTTATCTTTGAGTCCACCAACAATTGGGAACAATACGGGTGATTGGCGATTCCAATATTCAGAATCTCCTTCCCATAAATATTCTAGTTTTGTGGTCTTAGAATAGATACGTGTTAACTCAGCACCCGTTAATTTTAATTCAACAAATAGGTCTTCATTTTCTAATATCATTCAACAATAATTTTTAATATCTATATCGTTCTCGATACATTTTTTAATTGCACCTCATAAAAAAAACTCGATCTGACGGTTATTAAAGTAAAACCAAATCAGTCTTACATCTTAAGTCTAAAAGTGAAACGGTCTTAAATCTTAATTTTACTTAATATCAATTTCGTAAGGCAACAAAGCTTGAATCCCTTCCATTTTTGAGAGTCTTTGGATTTCACTATACACTCTATAATTTATATCTCCCAATTCACTTTTTATCAAATCTTCTTTACTCATTGCAAACGGAAATCCGCTAAACATTTCTTCCAAATCCTTTTTATATCTTGGGTAATCTGTTGTTTTATAATCAACCAATCCAGCTAATACTGCAGCACCTTCCAAAGCATTTTCCAATCCGCCGAGTTCATCAACCAAGCCAATTTCAACCGCTTCTTTCCCGGTCCAAACTCTACCTTGAGCAATCGCATCTGTTTCATCAATAGTCATATTTCTACCATCAGCAACACGTTTTAAAAAAGTTGTATAAACGCGTTCAACGCCTTCTTTTCTTTCGGCATAAAACTCAGAAGTCATCGGTTCATAAACACTATATCCCAACGATTGTTTGTTGGTCGAAACCTGTTCAGCGTTGATACCAATTTCATTTACCAAACCACTAAAATTCGGAATGGTGCCAAAAACTCCGATAGACCCGGTGATGGTTGTTGGCTCTGCATAAATTTTATCGGCATTGGCTGCAATCCAATAGCCACCTGATGCTGCGAGATTTCCCATAGAAACTACCAATGGTTTTTCTTCTTTCAACAACGCCAATTCTCTACCTATTAAATCACCTGTTAAAGCGACTCCACCAGGGGAATTTATACGCAATACCACCGCTTTTATACTCTTATTTTTTTTGATTTTTCGGATAGCCTTGATCATACTTTCCTGCCCAATATAAGATTCATCACCCTTGCCATACAACATGGTTCCTTGTGCATACAATACTGCGATTTTGTTGGAGGAGGTTGAACTGATGCTACCTTTTCCGGAAGCGATATAATCTTCTAAACTAATTTTATTTGCTTTTTCAGCTCCCGCTAAATCATTTAAAATTGCAGTGTATTCATCCTTATAAATTGCAGCGTCTAGCAACTTATTTTCTACTGACAATTCCGAACTTCTGCCCAATAAATTATCAGCGATGTTATTCAATTCTGATACTGAAATATTTCTGCTTTTAGAAATATCCTCTAAAAACACTGACCAAATAGAATTTAAAAACGAGGTGATTTGCTCACGATTTGCATCACTCATTTTATTGTCCAAATAACCCTCAACGGCACTCTTGTATTTTCCATGACGAATCACCTCCATCTTAACTCCATACTTGTCTTGAAAATCTTTATAAAAAAGACGCTCAGACGAAAGACCTCTAAACTCCACATTTCCATACGGAGTCACATAAACAGCATCGGCAACCGAACTGAGGTAGTAATTTTTTTGTGTATATAAATCTGCATAGGCTGTAATAAATTTACCGGATTCTTTAAATTCAATCAATTTTTTTCTGATGGTTTGCAGTTGCGAAATTCCAGCATTCACCATTAAATTTTCAATACTGATCCCTTTAATATTATCATCGTATTTGGCATTTTCAATCGCATTTATTATCTGACTTAATTGAAAGGCATTTTTTGCAAACATTGCATCCAACAGGTTGTCAGATTGAGGCACATAATCTTTCACTTGATCGGTTAAAGTGATTTTTAAAACCGAATTGGTTTTAACTACAATTTCATCTTCTTCATTAAGAACAGAAATCATACTAGAAAACATTCCACTAATAATCACAAAAAACAATAAAAAAGCGATGGTTGTACCTAAACAACTCGCTAACAGATTCCTCAAAAACTTCACACTAAAAAATTTAAAATTGTTTATAAATAGAGAAACAAAGATACACTTTTATACCCTACATTTCTTTTCTTTGTATTCCTTATTAAATTAATCCAAAACTTAGATTTTAACAAATTTATATTGGATATCATTCCTGTAAAATCAGGAATCTATGGTTTATTTAGGTTTGAATTCCTGCCTTTGCAAGAATCATAAAATTTTGTATTTAATTAGATTGCATAAATAGTTGAAAATAGTTAGAACCACATATTTATCCCTAGGCAGCAACCAAGGTAACAAGCTGCAAAACTTGCAAACAGCTGTTAATTTGATTGATGAAAAAGTGGGTGCTGTTATAAAAATTTCATCTATTTATAAAACAGCTTCTTGGGGTTTTGACAGCGATGATTTCTATAATATATGTGTAGAAGTTTCTACCAATTTGAATCCTGAAAATCTGATTTCGAAACTCTTAGAAATTGAAACTTTTTTGGGTAGAATTAGAAATGATGACAAGCAATACAACGCAAGAATTATCGACCTCGACATTTTACTTTTTGAGGATGAAATTATTTTTGCTCCAGATTTAATTGTACCACATCCAAGGATGTTAGACCGTAAATTTGTGATGGTTCCTTTAACAGAAATTGCTCCAAATTTTAAACACCCTATTGAGAAGCAAACCATTTTAATGTGTCTTCAAAATTGTGATGATAAAAGTGATATTGAAAAAATTGAGGACGAAATTATTAGACCTATTTCACTTTTCGAAAAATACAATTACATCGCTATCGAAGGGAATATTGGTGCTGGAAAAACATCACTCGCCAAAATGATTGGCGATGATTACAACGCAAAATTGGTGTTAGAGCGTTTTGCCGATAATCCGTTTTTACCTAAGTATTATAAGGATATGGAGCGCTATGCCTTTCCGTTAGAGATGAGTTTTTTGGCAGATAGATATAACCAACTCACCGAAGATTTAGCACAATTCGATTTGTTTAAAAGCTTTATCGTATCCGATTATTACATTTTTAAATCACTGATTTTTGCGCAAGTTTCACTTCACAAAGATGAATATTCTTTGTACCGAAAAATATTTGATGTGATGTATAAAGAGATTTCAAAACCCGATTTATATGTGTATCTCTATCAAAATACAGATCGTTTATTGGACAACATAAAAAAACGCGGACGTGATTATGAGCAAGATATTCAACCAGAATATTTGGATAAAATTCACGCAGGATATTCTACTTTTATAAAATCTGAAGAAGCGCTCAACACTCTTGTTATTGATGTTTCGGAATTAGATTTTGTGAACAATCCTGATGATTATCGTTTGGTGATTAATCAGATATCGGAGTTTAAATCTTAATGAGATAAGAGATTTATGACCGCTTTACTGATAGATAAGAGATGTACAGATAGATGTTAGAAAACCAGAAATATCAATACTACTACAATGTCACACTGTCCCGATAATAATCGGGATTGTCGAAGTGCTATAATACAAGTCTAACTTCGCACGTCTCAATACTCAAATCTTTTTTTTATGAATAAAAAAATACGAAACATACGCACCAAATTATTGTCAGACAATTGGTACACCCTCAACAAAATATCTTTCGAATATTTAAATAATAATGGGGAATGGGAAACCCAACACAGAGAATCGTATGACCGCGGTAATGGCGCTGCAATCCTCTTATACAATCCAACGAAAAAAACGGTGGTTTTAACGCGTCAGTTTCGCATGCCTACGTATGTAAATGGCAATGATGACGGAATGTCAATCGAGGTTTGCGCTGGCTTATTAGATGGTGATGACCCTGAAACCTGTGTTATCAAAGAAGCCGAAGAAGAATCTGGATACCGAGTTACAAAAGTCAAAAAAGTATTGGAAGCCTATATGTCTCCAGGAGCAGTTACCGAAATTGTTTCGATGTTTGTTGCCGAATATAATGACCAAATGAAAGTAAGTAATGGTGGTGGTTTAGAAGATGAACACGAAAATATTGAAGTGCTAGAAGTTCCTTTTTCTGATGCCCTAAAAATGGTAGAAACGGGAGAAATATCCGACGGAAAAACAATTATACTGTTGCAATATGCACAGATTAACAATTTGATTAACTAATAAGGTTTCAATTACTCTTCAAACAATAATTCTCTCATTTTTCTACACTTTCCGAAAACGATTTCAGTAAAAAAGCAGTTTATTTTTTATAAACTTATTTATTAAAGTAGTATTTTTGCATACTTAAAAATACTTAGATATTTATGAAGCCTATCACTAAAGAAACCTACGTAAATTGGTACAAAGACATGTTGTTCTGGAGAAAGTTTGAAGACAAACTTGCAGCCGTTTACATACAACAAAAAGTAAGAGGGTTTTTACATCTATACAACGGTCAAGAAGCAGTTTTAGCGGGTGCATTGCACGCAATGGAATTAGGGAAAGATAAAATGATTACTGCGTATCGTAACCACGTGCAACCAATCGGAATGGGTGTTGACCCAAAAAAAATCTTTGCCGAATTGTACGGAAAAGTTACTGGAACATCCAAAGGGATGGGTGGCTCTATGCACATCTTTTCTAAAGAAAAAGGATTTTATGGTGGTCACGGAATTGTAGGTGGTCAGATTCCATTAGGAGCTGGTATTGCATTTGCTGACAAATATTTTGAACGCGATGGTGTTACCTTAACTTATTTTGGTGATGGTGCTGCAAGACAAGGAACTTTACACGAAACATTTAACATGGCAATGCTATGGAAATTACCGGTTGTATTTATTGTAGAAAATAATGGATATGCCATGGGTACATCCGTAGAGAGAACTGCAAATCACAACGATATTTGGAAATTAGGCTTGGGCTATAAAATGCCTTCTGGTCCTGTTGATGGGATGAATCCTGTTGCAGTTACTGAGGCAATGGACGAAGCAATTGAAAGAGCAAGAACTGGTGGCGGACCCACTTTCTTAGAAATGAGAACCTACAGATATAGAGGTCATTCAATGTCTGATGCACAACATTACAGAACTAAAGATGAAGTTGCAGAATACAAAAAATTAGATCCTATTACACAAGTATTAGATGTGATAAAAGAGAAGAATTATTTGTCAGCAGATGAGATTGGTGCAATTGAAAAAGATGTAAAAGAACGCGTTTTAGAATGTGTGAAATTTGCTGAAGAATCTGCATATCCAGAAAAACAACAATTATATGATATGGTGTATGAGCAGGAAGATTATCCGTTCTTAAAACACCGATATTAATAAACAACAATCCCGATAGCTATCGGGACCAAATAACAAAACACAAATTCCAAATAATATCGAAATGCCAATTGGGTTTTGAAATTTGTAATTTGTAATTTGTAATTTTTTAATTTTATAAAAATTAAACTTTATGGCAATAATTATAACAATGCCCAAATTAAGCGATACAATGACGGAAGGAGTTGTAGCTAGTTGGTTGAAAAAAGTGGGAGATAAAATTGAAGAAGGTGATATTCTTGCCGAAATTGAAACTGATAAAGCGACCATGGAATTCGAAGCTTTTGACGAAGGCACGCTGTTATATATAGGACTACAAGAAGGTGACACTGCACCAGTAGATTCTTTGTTGGCAATTATTGGTGATGAAGGTGAAGACTTTTCTGCATTGTTAGTAAAAGGTACTGCTGCTCCAAAAACGGAATCAGAAGAAACTACAAAAGAAGTTGCTTTAGAAGAATCAGGAAAAGAAAATGATGCCACATCGAGCGAAGTCGAGATACCAGAAGGGATTACAATTGTTACCATGCCTCGTTTGAGTGATACGATGACCGAAGGGACTGTCGCATCATGGTTAAAGAAAGTTGGTGATACTATTGTAGAAGGAGATATTCTTGCTGAGATTGAAACTGACAAAGCTACCATGGAATTCGAATCTTTTAACGAAGGTACCTTATTATATATCGGATTGAATGAAGGTGACACCGCAGCGGTAGATTCTCTATTGGCTATTATTGGTGATGCAGGAACAAATGTAGATGACATTGTTAAAAACTTTAAAGTTGCAGGGGAGTCTGCAAAACCTGAAGCTGCTTCAGCTAAAGAAGCTACTCCTACACAAAATGCAGTGAGTATGCCTGTTGCAAAATCATCTGATGAAAGGGTGGTTGCGTCTCCATTAGCTAAAAAATTAGCTGAAGAAAAAGGAATTAATTTATCACAGATACAAGGAACTGGAGATCACGGAAGAATCATAAAACGTGATGTTGAAAATTATGTTCCTGCAACTGCGGGCGCATCAACTTCTGCTTCTGTTGCAAAATTTGTAGCGAGCGGACAAGAAGATTTTGACGAAATCAAAAACTCACAAATGCGTAAAGCAATTGCAAGATCGTTGACTGCTTCAAAATTCTCTGCACCACATTATTATTTAAATGTTGAATTTGATAWGKMCMAYRSRATRRYAWWKRRMSYTCWWTWYANNATTCAATTYYMSMTWYTAAAATATCTTTTAACGACATCATTGTAAAAGCTTGTGCGTTGGCATTGCGTCAACATCCGCAGGTAAATTCTCAATGGTTTGATGATAGAATGCAATTGAACAATCATGTTCATATTGGTGTTGCTGTTGCTGTTGAAGACGGATTGGTTGTGCCAGTTGTAAAGTTTGCAAATGAGCAATCGTTGACACAAATTGGTGCTGCAGTAAGGGATTATGCAGGAAGAGCTAAGACTAAAAAATTAACTCCTGAAGAAATGCAAGGGAGTACATTTACTATTTCTAATTTAGGAATGTTTGGTATCGAAAGTTTTACTTCGATTATCAATCAACCGAATTCTGCAATTTTATCTGTTGGAGCAATTGTACAAAAACCAGTTGTTAAAAACGGAGAAATCGTAGTTGGCAATACTATAAAATTAACGTTGGCTTGCGACCACAGAACAGTTGATGGCGCAACAGGATCTTTATTCTTACAAACATTAAAAGGACTTATAGAAAATCCTGTGACGATGTTGGTGTAAGAAACAAACGTTTATAAAATATAAAATCCCATCAGCAATTATGTTGATGGGATTTTTTTATATACAAGAATTTAACTCAAAAAAAATCCTCGACATAATGCCGAGGATTTGTTCTTTAGAAAACTAAAAAGCTTATTTCTTAAACTTAGCGTATTTAGTTTTGAATTTATCAATACGCCCTGCTGTATCAATTAATTTTTTCTTACCTGTGTAGAATGGATGTGAAGTTCTAGAAATCTCTAACTTTATCAATGGATATTCAACACCATCAACTTCTAAAGTTTCTTTAGAATCTGCTGTTGAACGGGTTAAAAACACATCATTGTTAGACATATCTTTGAATGCCATCATTCTGTAATTTTCTGGGTGTATACCTTTTCTCATTTTTGGAATATTTAATACCACGCTTTTTGACGTAGTTATTTTTAAGTGTGCAAATTTAGGACTATTTTTTACATTTCAAACAATAAAATTACTTTATTTGTAGTATCAAATACTGATCTTAAAAATCAAAACAATGTCTATTAAAAAAAGCGCGCTACTCCTATTTATTTCTATCCTTTTTATTTCGTGTAACGAGAAATATAAATTCAAATTAACCACTCCAAAAAAGTTAAATGTCACACAAGATTTAATTATTTCTTTTGCTGATAAAAATAACAAACCCATAGATTCTGTCCATTTTGCAATTGATAATAAATCAATAAAATTAGATGCTAATTTTAAAGCAACTGTAAATATTAGCAATTATAAATTAGGACGTCATACCGTTTCTGCCCTTGTTTTTTATGCTAATAAATCAAAAAAACTCAACAACACTGTTTATTTTTTAGCGGATGAAAAACCAAGTATTTACAATTATAAAATCATCAACTCTTATCCGCATGACAGACATGCTTATACGCAAGGTTTAGAATTCCACGACGGATTTTTATACGAAAGCACCGGTAAAAACGGAACATCATCTTTGAGAAAAGTTGAATTAAAAACGGGGAAAGTTGTACAGCAAATAGACTTAGACAATAAATATTTTGGCGAGGGAATGACAAAGTTAGGAGATCAAATTTTTATGTTGACTTGGCAAAAAGGAATTGGATTCATTTATGATTTTGAAAGCTTTGAACAAAAAGGAACTTTTAAATACAAAAATAGCATCCAAGGTTGGGGACTCACAAATGATGGAGAGCATCTTATAAAAACAGATGGCACCGAACGCATTTGGTTTTTAAATGCCAAAACACAAGCCGAAGAAAAATTTATAGAAGCCTATACTAATGAAAGAAAGGTGGAAAATCTAAACGAATTAGAATATATTGATGGTAAGATTTATGCCAACATTTACCAAAGAAATTCAATTTTAATTGTAAATCCTAAAACAGGAAAGGTAGAAGGTGTTGCAGACTTAAATGGTTTAAAAACTGAAATGGAGAAAACTCAAAAATTGGTTCCTCAAGACGAAGTTTTAAACGGAATCGCCTATGACAAAGAAACCAACAGATTATTTGTTACCGGAAAAAACTGGGGCAAACTCTTTGAAATTGAATTGATAAAAAAGAACTAAAACAATAATCAACTCTAATAAAAGTTATATTTTTATACCAAACCATTTTTATGAAAAATTATTGGCTTCTTATCCCTGTTATTTTTGTTGTTTTATTGGCTTCTTGTCGCGATGATTTCAGCACAATTCCAAGCAACGGAACGCTAACTTTCTCCAAAGACACACTTTTTTTAGATACCGTTTTTACCAATATCGGATCGAGTACCTACAACCTAAAAGTATATAATAAAAGTAGTAAAGACATCAACATTCCAAGCATCGGATTGGCAGAAGGAGAGCAATCTAACTACCGTTTAAACATTGATGGAATTCCAGGAAAAACATTTCAAAATGTTGAAATTTTAGCCAAAGATAGCCTCTATATTTTTGTAGAAACTACGGTTGATATTTCACAAATTGCAGGCCCACTTTATACCGATAAAATTTTATTCGATAACGGAATGAATCAACAAGATGTTGACTTAGTTACATTGGTGCAAGATGCCTATTTTTTATTCCCAACCAGAGATTCTGAAGGGATTATTGCAACCATCCCAATTGGTGTTGATGGCAATGGAGATTCGATTGAAGTGCAAGGTTTTTATTTGGATGACGACACTACTTTTACTAATGAAAAACCCTATGTTATCTACGGATATTGTGCTATACCCGAAGGCAAAACTTTGACGATTGAGGCTGGAGCAAAAATACATTTCCACTCCAATTCTGGTTTGATTGTAGATAAAGATGCAACGCTTAAAATTGAAGGAGAATTAGACAATCAAGTGACTTTAGAAGGCGACAGATTAGAGCCTCAATTTAGCGAAATTCCAGGTCAATGGGGAACCATCTGGTTGCGAGCCGGTAGCAAAAATCACAACATCAATTATGCAACGATTAAGAATGCGAGTGTCGGAATTATTATGGATTCTATTGGCAGTAATTCAATGCCAACATTGACCATTAAAAACTCGCAATTATACAACCATTCTAACTACGGAATTCTTGGTAGAGAAACGAATATTTTAGGCGAAAATTTAGTAATCAATAACGCTGGCTTTTCATCGCTAGCCTGTATCATTGGTGGCACCTACAACTTTACACATGCTACTTTTGCAAATTATTGGAACAACAGTTTAAGACAATTCCCAACAGTATTAGTCAACAACTTTTTTACCTATCAAGGAGACAGCGGAGAAGTGGTAGAAACTAGAGATTTATTAGAGGCTAATTTTACAAATTGCATTATTTACGGAGCCAATAATATTGAGTTGATTGTTGACAAGGTAGAAGGATCTATTTTTAATTACAATTTCAAAAACAACCTGGTTCGTTTCGATGATTACAACAATAGTTTTGACGGAATTCCAGAATATAATTTTGATGACGTTACACATTATCAAAACAATATTTTTAACGAAGACCCGAACTTTAGAGAACCGTACGAAAACGATTTGATTATTGGCGATGAATCCGCAGGAAAAAATATGGCAGATACATCAGGTGCTTCTCAAGTGCCTTTAGATATTTTGGGAGTTAGCAGAATTTCGACTCCTGATATTGGAGCGTATCAGCATATTATTTTTGAGTAGAATTACATCCTAAAAACTACATTTAAAGAGATTATGAAAAATGTGATTATCACTGGTGCAAGTCGCGGAATTGGTTTCGAGCTCATCCAACTTTTTGCAAAAAACGATTGTAATATTTTGGCAATTTCTAGAAACATTGCTCCGATTAGAGCTTTAAACAATCAAAATATTAAAGCAATTTCTGTTGATTTATCTTTAGAAGATGACTTCAATAAAGTATCTGATTTTGTAAAAAGTAATTGGAAACAAGTCGATATCTTAATTAACAATGCTGGGAAATTAATCAGCAAACCTTTCACAGAAACTTCTATTCAAGATTTWRTGGAGGTATATAAGGTAAACGTTTTTGCGGTTGCAGAATTGACCAGATTGATGGTTCCTCATTTATCAAAAGGAAGTCATGTGGTTACAATTAGCAGCATGGGAGGAATCCAAGGAAGTGTAAAATTTCCAGGATTATCGGCATACAGCTCATCAAAAGGAGCGGTGATTACCTTATCAGAATTGTTGGCTGAAGAGTATAAAGACAGCGGAATCACATTCAACGTCTTGGCATTAGGTGCGGTACAAACCGAAATGTTGGCAGAGGCTTTTCCGGATTATAAAGCGCCAACAACTGCCTTAGAAATGGCAGATTACATCTACAATTTTGCATTGACTGGAAATAAAATGTACAACGGAAAAGTATTGCAGGTTTCAAGTAGCACTCCTTAATTTATGCAAAACATTTTAAAGAAATAATATCTAGTTCAGAATATCTAACTAAAAACAACAATAATTTTTTATTATTCTAAATACAAACTTTAAAAAGACGATTGCATCGTCTTTTTTTTATTTTTTGAATCCATTAAAAGCTACCTCACAACAAGGTTTTGAGTCATTCTCTCATTTGAATTTAACAACACCAATAGATATGTTCCCTTAGTTAATTGAGATGCATCGAAAAAGAAGGCATTGATTCCCATA